>CAZFTV010000173.1:0-4086 GCA_964521765.1 uncultured Eubacteriales bacterium | reverse complement strand
AACAATGAATCACGTAAATGCATCCCTAATCGCGGAAATTAAAGAAAAAAAATTAGGGGAAAGTGCTCTTTGGCCAGGTGAAGAGGAAGGCCAGGGCGAGCAAGTTCAGGCCGAGGAGCAGGAGCGAGGTCGGCATCAGGCCGGCCAAGGGGATAAGCACCGTCGAAACCGCCGCCGCGCCCAGGAAAGAGCCGAGAAGGTCCAGCCCGTATCCCGTTCCATGGTCTTTCTCCTTCTGAATATAGAGCCGGTTGGCCTGGACGAACAGGCGCCCCGAAAGGAAGCCGAAGACAAGGAGCGCCAGGAACAGGAGGGCTTTCGGCATGCTGAAAAGAAGGGAGATCATGACCAGTCCGGGAAAAACGGCCAGCCCGCCTTGAACCGCGAGGAGGCTCTTCCGGGACACCCGGCTTCCGCCCAGGCTCAGCCGCGAGCCGAGCCACAACCCGGCCATGAAGAAGGTCAGGAGAAGCGCCACGCTCCCGTAGGCCGCGCCGTAGAGAGTCTGGAAGCGCAGGACGATGAGGACCTCGAACGCAATTCCGGAGAACCCGAGAAGGGCCAGGGGAGCGACGAGCGCGGTTCTTTTCGCCCCCCGGAGGCCCAGGAAAAAAAATATAAGGAACGCCAGAAACAGGGGATAGCCGACCAGCCTCGAACGGGGAACTCGGAACAGGAATTCCAGAAGCGCGTTCTCGGGGCCGCTGAAGTGAGAGGCCCACAGCGTGTTGGCGAAGTAGTAGCACAGGGGGACGAGGTCCGTATTGATGCGCTTCGGCTCGGCGGCGAGCGTTTGCCGCAGGAGCTCTACGCGCAGCGGGTTCAGGCGGTCTTTGAGCATTTCCGCGCGGACATGTGTCGTTTGGAGCCCGCGTTTTTCCACTTCGCGACCCAATGTATCGGCGTCCAGGCTCAGGGATGACCTTGAGGCGAGAAAGATATTGGTCGATCCGGGAACGACTTCGACCTCGGGGAAGGCGCTCGACAGCGTCCAGCGCAGGGAGGCGAGGTATCGCGCCCGGGCAGGACTGATATAGTTTTCCGCCGAGGGGACGCGGAAGGACAGAACGCCATCCGGCGCAAGCCTTCGCGCGGCCAGCTCAAAAAACTCCCGCGTGTAGTAGCGGTTAAGCTGGGCCGTGGACGGCTCGGGAAGGCTGAGGAGGATGGCGTCGTAGAGCACGGCATTCCCGGCCAGAAAAGCGCGGCCGTCCCGGTGTCGGATACGGACGCGGGGATGCCGGAATACGGCGGTCTTCTCCGGGGGCAGGGTTCTCTCCGACATTCGGATGATCTCCGGGTCGAGCTCGACGTAGTCCAGGCTCAGGCCGGGATACTTGAGGGCTTCCTCAAGTCCCCCGCCCGCGCCCCCGCCGAGGAGCAGGGCCTTCCCGGCTTGAGGTCTCTGGAGCAGGGCGAAGTGGACCGCCTCCTCCGCCGAAGAGGGGTCTGCTGAGGAATAAACCGGGACGGCGTTGACGTACAAGGCCACGTCTCTCCCCGTGCGTACGGCCTGCAGCTTTCCGTAGGGGGTGTCTTGAGCGGCGACGAGCTCCAGGGGTTTCCAGAAGAGCCTCTGCGCGGGCGCGTCGCCCAGGATGAGCAGGACCGACGCCAGCGCCGCGCCGAGCCGAAGAAAAAGGCGGCCTCTCCCGGAGGAAAACAAGAAAATCGCTCCCCAGGCGGCCAGGCCGATGACGCCCGCCACCTGCCAGTTGGAGACGTGCGGAATCAGGAGAAAATGGACCGTCAGGCCGCCGGCGGCAGCACCCAGCGATTCCAGGCTGTAGACATAAGCCGCATCTCCGCCTTCCCGGCGGACAGCGGCCACGAACACGATCCCCAGCGGGAAGCCGAGGAGCAATGCCAGGGCCAGGGCAAAAGCGGACATGACCGCCGGCCCCATCATTTCGGTCGGCAGGATGCCCAGCGCCAGAGGAGAGAGCCTCAGTCCGGCCAGGCAGACGGGGGAGAGAAGAACGACGAGGCAGATGAGGTTCGGGATCCGTCCCGCCGAGGCTTTCAGACGGTGGGCCAGGAGGCTTCCCAGCCCGCCCCAGAAGAGCCAGGCGGCCAGGAACAGGCCGTAGGTCATCTCGTTGCCCTGGAAGAGGACGAAGAACTCGCGGAGAAGGATGACCTGAAGAGCGAGGGAGAGAAACCCGAGCACGAAAGGAGGGAGAGATCGTTTCAATCCCAAACACCCGGGATGAGATGTTGGCAAAACCGGCACCGGCCCGATTGAAGCTCGTTTTTTTTAACCTGGAAGCCGACCCGCCGGACAACGACACGACCGCACTTGGGACAAACGGTGTTCTCAGCCTCGTGGCCGGGCACGTTGCCGATATAGACATAACGCAGGCCTTCGGACAACGCGACCGACCGGGCCGCCTCCAGAGTGGAGAGGGGCGTCGAGGGCAGGTTCTTCATCAAGTACATGGGATGGAATCGCGAGAAATGGAGAGGAACTTCGGGCCCCGCCTCCCGGGCCAGCCAGCGGCTCATGCGTCTTATCTCGTCCCGCTCGTCATTCAGGCCGGGGATGACCAGGTAGACGACCTCGAGCCAAGCCCGGCTTTTGGCGATGAAGCGGATGGCTTCCAGAACGGGCTCGAGCCGCCCGCGGACATACTGGGCGTAAAATTTCTCGCTGAAGCTCTTGAGGTCCACCTTGACGGCGTCCACGACCTCAACGAGCTCGGCCAAGGGATCCGGGTTGATGTATCCGCCGGTGACGACGACGTTCCTCAAGCCCCGCAGCTTCGAGGCGGCCGCCGTGTCCATCATGTATTCGAAAAAGACAACCGGCTCGCTGTAAGTGTAGGCGATGCTCGCGCTCTTATAGCGGAGAGCCATGTCCGCAACGCTCTCGGGCTGGAGGTCGACGTTCCTGACCTGCTCCGGCCGGACCTGGGAGATTTCCCAGTTCTGGCAGAACTTGCAGTTCACGTTGCAGCCGGCCGTGGCCAGGGATAAGGCCGAAGTCCCGGGGAGGAAATGGAAGAAAGGCTTCTTTTCAATCGGGTCGTCGTTGAGGGAGCAGACTTTGCCGTAGACCAGGGTGGTGTAGACGCCGCCGATGTTTTCCCGAACGCCGCAGTAGCCGCGCTCCTTGTCTCCCAAACGGCAGTTGCGGGGGCAGAGCCGGCATTCGATTTCGCGCTCCGGGAGTTTGATGTAGTGCCGCGCTTCGACGCGCGACAAGCCGACCCGGCCGGAGAAGGCATGGAGGTGCGTCAGAAGGGGAGCGGCGTTCGTGCCCAGCGCCAGCCCGGCTCCGGCCGCGGTTTTGAAAAAGCCCCTGCGCCTCATATTCATGCCTCGAGCTCGATGAGTCTGATGTTTTCGGCCCTGGCCGCCCCCAAGCCCATCTTTTCCGCTGTCCGGATGTAGGCCGGTTCGCGCCCCTCGTCCTTGAGGGAAGGCAGCCCGGCCTCGGCCCTCAGGTGCTCGATGACCCCCCAGCCCACGCTATCGGCGGCCACGGGGTCGAGGCTGAAAATGAGGGGTTCCAGCCTTTCCGCCCAGCGAGGATGATGGGAGGGGCCGCGGTGGTACTGAACCAGGAGGGCGTCAAGGATCGTCAGCTTATGCAGGGATTTGATTTCAGCCGTATCGAATAGCTCGGCGACAAAAGGATCGCAGCCCGAGTCGTGGTATTTATTCGGATTGTGGATGGCCCCGAAGTAGTTCTTCAGGCCGGCCGTGACGCCTGCCAGGCCGTGGTCTTTGAGGACGGCCAGGCTGATCGAGGAGGACGTGTTGCGGCTGAGGACGGTCGAGAACAGGCTGCCGATGTTCTTGTGGGACGTGAGCTCCCGCTCGTAGCCGAACCCTTCCGTGTCCGTGCCCAGGACGCGCGGCCCGGGCAGCGCCAGGTTGAGTTTGTAGCCGGCTTCCCGGAGCTCGCGGTTCGTCCTGTCCCAGATAATGACGCTCTTCGGCGCCAGCCGGCTTTCAAGGAGAAGCTGGGCCAGGGGAAGCGAGGTTTCCGGCTGGGTCGACAATCGAGGGCCGGCGATGGTATTGATCTTGATGCTGGGGCTGTCCCCCCGGCGGAAAAAGCGTTCCAGGGCCTCTTCGATG
>CAZFTV010000172.1:0-4093 GCA_964521765.1 uncultured Eubacteriales bacterium | reverse complement strand
GGCGCGGGCGAGGTGTACCGCTCCTACAATTTCCGGCTTCTTCTCTCCCGGCGCTACGAGCGCGAGGGCGCAGCCGACCTCGTGGCCGACCTCTTCGACATGGGCTCGAGCCGCGATGCCTTCGGGGTTTTCACCCACGACCTCGACGGCGAAGACGCGGAACTCGGCCAGGGCTCGAACTACAAGGGCGGGTTGCTGTCCTTCTGGAGAGACCGGTATTTCGTCTCGCTCTACGCGGAGGAGGAAACCGCGGAGACCAAGAGGGCGCTCTTCGCCCTGGGCGCGGCCGTCGCCGACGCTGTCGGCCGCGACGGCCCGGAGCCCGGCCTCCTGCGGCTTTTACCCGAACGATTCCGCCGCCCCGGCCCGGTCCGCTATTTCCATACCCATCACGTTCTGAATTACCATTTCTTCGTCGCCTCGGAAAACGTGCTCAACCTTGGCCCCGAGACCGAGGCCGTGCTGGCCGGGCCGACTCGCAGGGCGGCGTCCGGCGCCGAAGGAACCGCGCTGGGGGCGGGGGACAGGGGAGTCCTCCTGATCGTCAGGTATCCCTCCGCCGAGGAATCCTCGAAATCGTTCGCCGGATTCCTCGAAGCCTATATGCCCGACGCGGATTCCGGGGCGGAGCGCCCGGCGGACGCCCGCATCGTGCGGACCGAGGACGGCCGGTGGACCGGCGGCCTCGCCCGGAAGGACGTCGTCGCCCTGGTCTTCCAGGAGTCCTCGGCCGATGAAGCCCGCGCCGTCCTGCGCCTCGTCGCGGACGCTCTCGGACAGTGAGGTTGAGCCGCGCCGCTCCGGTCGCCCGCGCCGGGGGAGCGCATGGAGAAGATTTTGAAACGGACGAAAAGGAGAGACCCATGAGCCCGAAACCCTTCACCCGCCGTGATTTCCTGAGGGCCGCCGCCCTCACGCCCCTGGCCGGAGCCATCGCCTCGAGCGGGCTCGGCGAAGGACGGGCGTTCGCGGCCGCCGCTCAGGCCGCCAAATCGCGCGTCATCCTCATCCGAGACAAGGATGTGCTCGGCCCCGGCCGCAAGGTCGTGCCCTCCGTCGTCCAGAAGATGTTGGACGATGCGGTGACGGCGCTTATAGGTGAAAAGACCCCCCAGGACGCCTGGAAGAAGATGATCAAGCCCGATGACGTCGTGGGCATCAAAACGAACGTCTGGAACAGGCTTCCCACCGGGCCGGAGATCGAACAGCACCTCAAGGCGCGCGTCATGGGTTGCGGCGTCCCGGCCGAGAAAATCGGCATCGCCGACCGCGGCCTGCTCAACAACCCGCTGTTCACCGGGGCCACGGCCCTGGTCAACGTACGGCCGGGCCGAACCCACCACTGGTCGGGCGTCGGGAGCTGCATCAAGAACATGATCATGTTCGCGCCCCAACCCTATACCTGGCACGACGATTCGTGCGCCGACCTGGCCAAGCTCTGGGACCTGCCCTACGTCAAGGGCAAGGTCCGGCTCAACATCCTGGTCATGCTCACCCCGCTCTTCCACGGCATCGGACCTCACCACTTTTCCGACCAATACATATGGGATTACAGGGGACTGCTCGTCGGCGCGGACCCGGTGGCCGTTGATGCCGTCGGAGTGCGCATTCTCGAGGCCAAACGCCGCGAGCACTTCGGCGAGGAGCGCCCGCTTCAACCGCCCGCGCATCACGTGCGCTATGCGGACACGCGGCACGGACTGGGCACGAACGACCCGGCCAAAATCGACCTCGTCAGGCTGGGATGGCAGGAAGGGGCCCTCATCTGAGCCATGCCCATTTACGAGTACCGCTGCCGAGCCTGCCGCAGGGAGAGCAGCTTTCTCGTCCTGAGCCTCGAAAACCCGCCCGAGCTTGTCTGCCGCCACTGCGGCGGGCGGGAGCTTGAGAAGCTCGTCTCACGCATCGCCATCCTGCGCTCCGACGAGAGCCGTTTGGAGCGCCTGGCCGATTCCGCGGACATGGCGGGCATCGACGAGAATGACCCCCGGAGCGTCTCGCGCTGGATGAAGAAGATGGGCCGCGAGATGGGTGACGAGACGGGAGGGGATTTCGACCGGTCGCTCGACGAAGCCATGGAGGGCGGAGTGGAGGGGGAGGGAGGCGGAGCCGGGGACGAAGAGGGCCTGGGACCTGGCTCCGGAGATGATTTCCCGCCCGGCGCGCCACCGGAAGAAGATTAATTGCGCGTCACAGACGCATAACCGCTGAGGAGTTTGAGACGGTCGGCGAGGTCCCCCTCATGGGGAAGCGGCCGGGATCTTTGGAGTGCGGCATCATGATGCCGCTTTTAAAAGCGGCGACACGTCGCCGCACTCCAAAAAAAAGCGCCTATTTTCATCATTCGCAGGTGACCCGAAGGGCCATGACAGTAATTAAGATAAGGGAATTGTGAGACTGGACACTAATAGACCCTCGGCCCGAAGAGCTTGGTGCCGATGCGGACCATGGTCGCTCCCTCCTCTATGGCCGTCCAATAGGAGTCGGACATGCCCATGGACAGGTGGGTCATGGTCGGGCCGGGGATCGCTAGGCGCCGCAGCTCTTCGAAAAGCCGCTTCGTTTCGCGGAAGGCGGGCCTCGCTTCCTCTGGGTCTGCCGATAGAGGCCCCATGGTCATCAAGCCCTCGACCCGGAGATTCTTCAGCGCGGCCAGCTCACGGACGAGGCCGGGGACGTCCTCGGGGAGGACGCCGAACTTCTGAGGCTCGCGGCCGCTGTTGACCTCGACGAGGACGGGCATGACCTTGCCCGCCTCGGCGGCGCGCTTGTCGAGCTCGCGGCCCAGCTTGAGAGAATCCACGGTCTCGATCATGTCGAAGAGCTCGACCGCCCGGCGGACCTTGTTCGTCTGGAGGTGACCGATGAAATGCCAGCGGGCGCCGCGTCCGACCGCGGCCTGGGCTTCGACCGCCTCCTGGATGTAGTTTTCGCCGATGATCGCGACCCCCGCCTCGACCGCTTCCAGGACTTCAGCCGGCGAGCGCGACTTGGCCGCGGCCACGAGCTCCACTCCCGGCGGCAGCTCGGCCAGCAGCCGCTTGACGTTTTCGGTGATGAAGCCCATTGTGCGTTTCCAGCCTTTTTCTATGATAACTCCGTTACAACGCCATTCCTATTCTCGGGGGCGGTTTCGGCGCTTGAAAATCCCTATGAGAAGAGCTCCCTCCTTGATTCTCAGGACAAACGACAGGCCGACGTAAGTCACGGCCGCGGCCCCGAACAGCCCGAGGGTGTAGGACGCCCGGGTCAGGAGCGAAGCCCGGCTGAGGTCCGGAGCGTATGTTTTCTGAAGACCGAAGAGGACAAGGCCCATGGCCGCGGCGCAGGCCAGAATCCTGAGAAAGCTGCGGGCGAGATCTCCGGTCCCGAGCGGACCGAATTTCTTGTCCATAGCCAGAACGAGAATCCCCATGTTGACCACGGCCGCGACCGAGGTGGCCAGGGCCAGGCCCTTGAACCCGAGCGGCCGCATCAAGGCCAGGTTGAGAACGACGTTGACCGCCACGGCCGCTATTCCGGCCTGGACCGGAATGCGGGCGCTGCCCAGGGCGTAGAAGACCGGCGCCAAAACGCGGACAGAAGCGATGGCGAAAATGCCTAGGGAATAAAAGAGGAGGGCCTGGGCCGTAAGGAGCGTGTCCGCGTGGCCGAAACGGCCGTGCTGGTAGAGGAGGGCGACGACCGGCTCGGCGGCCAGGGCCAGGAACACGATCGAGGGGAGAGTCAGATAAAAAACGAGCTTGAGCGATGAGGAGGCCGTGGAGCAAACGCCGGGCGTGTCCTTCCGGGCGGCGTAGGCCGCCGCAACGGGCAGGGTCACCGTAGCCACGGCCACGCCGAACATGCCCAGGGGAAAGTGCATGATCCGGAAACTGTAATTGAGGTAGGAGACGCTGCCCTGGGGGAGGAACGAGGCGATGAGGGTGTTGACGAAGATGTTGACCTGGGTCGAGGCCAGGCCCAGGATGGCCGGGGCCATGAGGGCCATGATGCGCCGCACGCCCGGGTCGCGGAAAGACAGGATGGGGCGGTAGCGGAAGCCCTCCCGCCTCAGGACGAACATCTGGACGAGCCACTGTCCCCGCCCGCC
>CAZFTV010000171.1:3157-4095 GCA_964521765.1 uncultured Eubacteriales bacterium | reverse complement strand
TGAAGGGCCGGGCCAGGGCGCCGCCCGGGATGGCGTGCATCATCGGCGTCTCGACCTCGAGGAATCCGCGCCCGTCGAAAAACCTTCGGATCCCGCTGACGAGGGCGCTCCGCATCCGGAACACCTCCCCCACCTCGGGGTTCATGATCAGGTCGAGGTAGCGCCGCCGGTAGCGGAGCTCGACGTCCTGCAGTCCGTGCCACTTCTCCGGGAGGGGATGGAGGCACTTGGCCAGGAATGCGACGCTCTCGGCCATGACGGTCAGCTCCCCGGTTTTAGTCTTGAAGAGAAAGCCTCCGACCGAGAGAATGTCTCCGATGTCATAGAGGAAAAACCGCTCATAGAGCTCGGGTCCGACGGAGTCCTCCCGCAGATAGGCCTGGAGGCGTGACCGCCCGTCCGAGAGATGGAAGAACGTGGCCCGCCCCATGCGCCGCACGGAGAGGACCCGGCCGGGAACCTCGACCCGGATCTTCTTTTCCTCGAGTTCTTCCCTCGTCAGGCCCGAGAAGAGCGTCACGGCCTCGTGGACGGAATGCGTGCGCTCGGCCCGCGGGGGGAACACATCCACGCCCGCCCGACGCAGCTCCCCGAACTTCGCGGCCCGGACGTCTTCCTGGTCAGTCTTTTTTCTTTCTTCGGCCGGCTCCGGTTTTTTTCCCATGTTCCTTTTCCCGTCCGCCCGGCGGGGGGAGCCCCAGCTTGCGGCTCAAGCCATCCAGGATGCCGTTGACGAAGGCCGTGGACTCGCCGCTGCTGTAAGCGCGGGCGATCTCGATGGCCTCGTCGATGATCACCGCCGGGTCGGTTTCCTTAAGGAGAAGCTCCACGGCCGCCACGCGGAGGATGTTCCTGTCCACGATGGGCATGCGCTCCAGCCGCCAGTTGCGCGACACGGACTGGAGCTCGATCGCAGAGCACCTGCTGGCCACTCACTA
>CAZFTV010000171.1:0-3147 GCA_964521765.1 uncultured Eubacteriales bacterium | reverse complement strand
GAAGAGATGGTCGGCATCCTCCCTTACGGCTTTTGCCGCGCGGCGCCGGGACCAGTATTTCCGGCGGCCGTCTTCGCCCTCTCCGGCCTCGAATTCGAACTGGTAGAGGAGCTGCAGCGCGGCTTCGCGGGCTTTGCGGCGGAGGCCCATGCGCTTCCGGTGTCCGGGCCGGGCTCAGCCCAGCCCGGAGGACTTGAGCAGGTTGACGGTCTCCACGAGCGAGAAGACGGCGTCCCAGCCCTTGTTGCCGGATTTGGTCCCCGCGCGCTCTATCCCCTGCTCCACTGTATCCACGGTCAGGATGCCGAACGATACCGGGATCATCTGCTCCATGGCGATCTGGGCCAGGCCTTTGGTCACCTCGGCGCTCAGGTAGTCGAAATGCGGGGTGTCTCCCCGCACCAGGGCTCCCAGGCAGACGATGCCATTGACCTTCTTGGCCGCGGCCAGCTTCTTGGCCACGAGCGGTATCTCGAAGGAGCCGGGCACCTTATAAACCGAGATGTCCGCCGGCTCGGCGCCCAGCTTGTCCAGGGCGTCCAGCGCGCCCTCGAGCAACCGGTCCGTGAGGAAGCTGTTGAAGCGGCTGACCACAACCCCGACCTTCAACCCCTTGGCATTCAGCTTGCCTTGATATGTCTCCATGGCGTTCTCCTTCTCGCTCTAGCGCCCCCGGAAATTCGGCTTTCTCTTCTCCAGGAACGCCTTGGTCCCTTCGACGCTGTCCTCGGTGGCGCACACCCGGCCGAAATACTTCGCCTCGCGCTCGAGGGCTTCGTCCAGGGGCTTGTCCAGCCCCTTGTTGACGGCCTTGATGGCCAGGCCGAGGGCCAGGGGCGCGTTGGCCGTCATCTCCTTGGCCAGCGCGACGCAGGTTTTATGCAGTTCCTCGGCCGCGACGACGGCGTTCACCAGCCCCAGCCGGTAAGCCTCCTGGGCGTCGATCGTCCGGCCGGTCAGGATGAGCTCCAGCGCCCGGCCCTTGCCCACGAGCCGCGGCAGCCTCTGCGTCCCGCCGTAGCCGGGGATGAGCCCGATCTTGACCTCGGGCTGGCCCATCTTGGCGTTCGCCGAGGCCACCCGGATGTGGCAGGCCATGGCGAACTCCGTCCCGCCGCCCAGGGCGAACCCGTTCAGGCCGGCGATGACCGGCTTGGGAAACGACTCGATGAGCTCGGTCACCTTCTGGCCCTTGCGGGCGTAATCCCGGCCCTTGTCCTCGTCGAGGGCGACGAGCTCGGTGATGTCCGCCCCGGCCACGAAAGCCTTCTCGCCGGCGCCGGTGAAGATGACCGCCCGGACGGCGTCGTCCTCCGCGAAAGCGGAGAACGCCTCGCGCAGCTCCTCGACCGTCTGCCAGTTGAGGGCGTTGAGCTTCTCGGGCCGGTTGACGATGATCCAGCCGATGCCGTCCTCGACCTTGGTCAACAGGTTTTTATATTCCACTCTCGATCCCCCTTGCCGCCCTCCCCCGCCCCTCCGGGGCGCGCCGGGTCAGGCGATGGATTTTTGATAGATGCGGTATTTCTTATAGACTTTCGCTCCCACGGACAGGCTGAACCGGTTGATGGCGTCGTTGTTCTCGAGCATCCAGGACATCTCGCACCACTCGTAGCCCCGGGCCTTGCCCCGCCGCACGATCTCGTCGAAGAGGAGGTAGCTGAGGCCCGACATCCGGTACTCCTTGAGGATGCCGAACACGGGCGCGCGCATGCTCCGGATCTTCCGGCGGCCGAGCAGGATCCGGGCCATGTTCCAGGGAGTGAGTTTCCCGTTGAGCTTGATCAAGACTTCGTTGTAGTTGGGGAGCCCGAACCCGAAGCCAACCGGCCGGCCCCTGTCCTCAGCGAGGAGGATGATGTTCGGGTCGGCCAGGGCCTTCAAGTTCTGGACCATGTGGTCCATCTCCTTTTCGGTCCACAGGACGAAACCCCAGTTCTTCTCCCAGGCGTTGTTGTAGACGTACTTGAATTTCTCCGCCTCCCCCTTCAAGTCCTTCATGTTGACGGCCCGGACGGTGATCGAGGATTTCTTCCGGATTTCGCGGAGGATCTCCTCGACCTTGGGCGGCAATTTGACGTCGCGGGTAATGGCGTAGGCGTAGAGGTCCATGGCCTTGGCCAGGCCGCAGTCCTCCATGAGCTTCAGGTAATAGGGAGGATTGTAGGGCATCATGATGACGGGCGGCGAGTCGAAACCCTCGAGAAGGAAGGCGCATTCCTCGTTCAGGGAGAGGTTGACCGGCCCGCGGAGCGCGGTCATGCCACGCTCCCGGCCCCAGGAGGCCGCGGCATCGAGGAGCGCCCGAGCGACTTCCGGGTCGTCGATGCTTTCATAAAGACCGAAAAAGACGATTTTTTCTTCATGAAAAGCGTTGTGGTTTTCGTCAAGTATGGCGACGATGCGGCCGACGACCTCTCCGTCCCGGTGGGCCAGGAACAGCTCGCGGTCGGCGTGCTCGAAGAAGGGGTTCTTTTTCTTGTCCAGGCGGTTGCGGATGTCGCTCTCGATGGGCGGCACCCAGTTCCGGTCGTTCTTGTATACTCTCCAGGGCAGCTTCAGGAAGGCCTTGAAGTCCGCCCCGGAATCGACTCTGCGGATGACGATGTTGTTGCCCATGGTCCACGTATCTCTGATTTCCGCCATTCTAGCAAAAACAGGCCGTAATTGCACGCAATTTATCCCCCCTTTTCGGAACTTTCGAGGCCGTGGCCGGCGGTACCCGCCGTTCCTTTGAGAAACAAGACCGCAAGCGGCGCCGTCAGTCGGGTCCGTAAAAATGAGGACGGAGTTCCTCCTCGGAAACGAAGCGGAGGGCCTGGCGGTAGATGGCCTGAACCGTTCCTGGAGCGAGCTCGCGATGCAGGGGAACCGTCAGGATTTGGGGAGGGCCGCCTTCAATCTTGCGCTTCAGCTTGGCGTGGCTGCCTCGCGTCGCAACGACCGAAAAGCCGAAGACCCGGAGGATCCGAAGGATCTCACGGGCCGACAGACGCCTAAGCCTCGGCATCGCCGGATAGGCTTTCTTCGTAGATCACCGCGATCCGGGGAGATGCCGACAGCCCGAACTCGGCCGGGTTCTCTCCTTCGAGATGAAGCCGGACCGCTTGCCGGATATTCCTCAAAAGCTCGTCGAGCGATCGCCCC
>CAZFTV010000170.1:334-4098 GCA_964521765.1 uncultured Eubacteriales bacterium | reverse complement strand
AAAAATCTGCATGCGTATGTTATAGGAGGATATGTGCGTGACCTGTTCCTGAAAGGGCCTAACTACGACCTGGACCTGGTGGTGGTCACGAAGCAATGCCCCGACAAGCGTGTACGTGTACGTCTCGGAACCCGCCGGGAAGTCGAGGGGGCGTTGAAGATGACCGGAGAATGGGGCATCCGTTGTCTCCTCATCCATACCAGGGAGATGGACGACCCCGCGTTTACGGCTAATGCTCCGGACAGGTGCTATCGGTGCAAGCGGGAGCTTTTTTCAACGCTCAGGAACATGGCCGCCGAAGAGGATATCCCCTTCGTTCTCGACGGGCAGAACCTGGACGACAGGGAGGACTACCGCCCCGGCTCGAAGGCGGCGGAGGAGCTCGGTGTCCGCTCTCCTCTCCAGGAGGCCCGCCTGACCAAGGTCGACATCCGGGAACTCTCTAGGGCTATGGGCCTCCCGACATGGAACAAGCCCGCCATGGCCTGCCTCGCCTCGCGCTTCCCTTACCATACGGCCATCGACCGCCGCAGCTTGAAGCAGGTGGGCGAGGCCGAAGAATATCTCCGCGGGCTCGGGCTCGAGCAGGTCCGGCTCCGCCATCACGGCGACGTGGCGCGGCTCGAATTCGACCCCTCGGACTTCGGCCGGGTCATGGAGGAAGGATTCAGGGGGGACATCGTCCGCCGGCTGAAAGAGCTGGGTTACCTCCATGTCGCCCTGGACCTGGAAGGCTACCGGACCGGCAGTCTCAACGACGCCTGGAAGAAGCGTGGAAGCGCTGATGGCATTTCGTGAGACGGGCAAGACGGCCGCGGCGCGCTTCGCCGGCTGGCTCTTCCGCAGGATGCTGCGGCTTTCGCCCCTGGGCTCGGCCGACTTGCGGGGCGGGACCGAGGACGAATCCCTGCTGGAATCCCAAAGGCCCTCCTGGAACGCCGCCGCGGAAAGCTATTTCGAGCGAAGACGCCCCCTGGCCGAGCAGGATTCGCGCAAGCCGTGGATGCCGGACGCCTCCACCTCGCGCCTCGTCGCCCGGGTGGGATGGATTCTCTCGGAGCTGGTTTTCGGGGAACACCTCATCGTCCTCGATTTCGGCTGCGGTTTGGGGTGGTTGTCGCGCCTCCTGCGTCGGATGGAATTCAATGTCATCGGCCTCGATGTGTCACGGACGGCCGTGGAGTTCGCGGCGCGGGCTTCAGTGCGGACGCCGGGAGAGGACGCGCTTCACTTTGAGCGCTACCTGGGCTATGACGGGAAGTCCTTTCCCCTCAGCGATTCCTCCGTGCATTTCATCATTTCTCATGACTCCTTTCACCATGTCCCCGGCCAGCAGGCCGTCCTCGAGGAGATGCACAGGGTCCTGGCTCCCGGGGGGAAGCTCATCCTCTCCGAGCCGGGCGTCGGCCATAAGTCCGAACCCTCGACGGCCGAGGACGTCGCGTTGTACGGCGTCCTGGAGCGGGAAGTCCGCGTCCGGGATTTCGAGGACAAGGCCCTGCGCGCCGGCTTCCGGGAGGTGTATCTCAAGCCCTGTCCCGTTCCCACGGACGAGAAGTGGACGCGCGAGAGGTACCGGGAATTCTTCCGCGGGGTGGTCCGTCCGGACCTCTACCTGGCCCTGAGAAGGTCGATGCTCGCCAATCCGATGTTCGTCTGCGAAAAAAGCGGGAAGCTCCGGGAGTCATTCCATCACCGGGCCGAAGTCGAGGCCCGGGAAAGCCGCCTCCGGGCCCGCTCCGGCGAAACGCTGGAGATTCCCGTCGTCCTCAGAAACACGGGGAGCCTCACGTTCCTGTCCCGCCCGCAGGAGGGGGGCGGGTTCGTGACGCTGTCCCTCCGGGTTCTTGAGGAGGGGAGGGATTCGGCGGAAGAGCCCCGCGGCAGGCTGCAGCTCGAACGCGACCTCCTTCCCGGCGCGTCCGCCGGACTGGCGTTCAAATTGGCAGCGCCCCGGAAACACGGCTCCTACCGCCTGGTCATCGAGCCGGTGTATGAGAAATTCTATTGGTTTTCGGAGAGAGGATCGCGGCCCGCGGAAATCGCCCTCACCGTGACCTGAGTCCGCAACCCTCCCAAAATTCTTTCAGGGTCTATCGGCAATATTGGGTTGCGGGACGAAGGTTGCGCCCGTCGGCTCTTCCTTCATAGAATGTGAGCGTGATCCTGAAGGTTGTCAACCCCCTGGCGCTGGACTTCGCGGACGAGCGATTCCGTGTCTCTTATCTCCCTGCCGACGAGAAGCTTCTCCTCTCGATCCGGGCCGCGGGCCTGGTCCAGCCGCCCGTCTTTGTCGAGCGGGAAAGAAGGCTCGTCCTGCTTGCCGGCTGGAAGAGAGCCCTGGCCTGTCGCCGGCTCGGGCTTCGGGACATGCGGGCCTGGATACTGCCGGAGCAGGATGACCTCAAGTCTTTCCGGCTGGCCCTGTTCGACAACCTGGCCTCGCGCGGGCTGACGCTCATGGAAAAGGCGGAGACGACGGCCCGCCTGCTGCGGTTCGGGGAGCGCAGAGAGAGGCTCCTCGATGAGGTTCTCCCCCTGCTGGGGGTTTCACGGCGCGGGGATACGCTCGATGTTTTGCTCCGCGCGGCGGCCATGGCGCCCGGCATCCGACAGGCCGCGGAACGGAACATCGGGGACCTTGCCGTCCTGAGGGAGTTCATCCGCTTCGCCCCGCCGGAGCAGGCTGCCCTCCTGCCCTGGCTTCGGACGGCCGGCCGCAATAAGCAGCGGGAGGTGCTCGAGGATCTCCTGGAGGCCGCGCGTCTGGAGGGCCGAACACCCCTCGAGATCATGCAGGATGGCGATATCCGGGAGATCCTGGGCTCAGTCCGTCTCCAGGCGCCGCAGAAAACTGACCTCCTTCGCGCGGCCCTGAAGCGGAAGAGGTATCCGTCCTATTCCCGCCGGCGGGGAGAATTCGAGAGTCTCATGAGGCGGGCGGGCTGGCCGCGGCGGGCCGCGGTTGAAGCCGCGCCTTTTTTCGAGGACGACCACCTGACCGTCAAGTTTCGTTTTCGGTCGAAGCGGGAGTTCCAGGCGCTCCTGAGCGAGATGGGCCTGTCCGCGGAACGGGAGGAGTTTTCCAAGGCGCTCCGCTGCGGAGCGGCGGAGGATGATGACGACGTTCCCGCATAAGGTTTTCGTCGAGAGGGATTGCCTTGAGGCGCCCCTCGCGCGGCGCATTCTCGGCCGTCTGAGGGACAGGCCGGTCGAAGCGGTCACGGACTCCCGCGAGGCGGCGGAGAGGATGTCCGGCGCCTCGGACCCCGTGGGAGAGGGCAAGAAGAATCTCCTTCTGGCCCGGCAGAGGGGACGATTCGTAAAGCCCTGCCCATGTTCGCCGGGCGTCATCGGTTGCCGGTATGTCATCATCGACCAGGTCAGGGGCTGCCCGCTGGATTGTAGCTATTGCCTCCTCCAGGAGTATCTGGGAGGAGCGCCGGTAACGGTCTTCGTCAACCAGGACGACCTGTGGAGGGAGCTTGAGGGCTTCGCCCGGCGCCTGGCCGGGAAGCGCCGACCGCGAATCGGAACGGGCGAATTCGGCGACTCCCTGGCCCTCGATTCCCTGACGGGATTGGCCGCCGATTTTGTGGCCTTCTTCAGGCGGCAGCCCGGACTGGTCTTCGAGCTGAAAACCAAGACGGTTGATATCGAGGGTTTGCTTGCTCTCGACCCGCCCGAAAACGTAGTCGTGTCCTGGTCGCTCAACGCCTCCTCGGTGGCCGACGCCGAGGAGCACGGGGCTCCCTCGCTCGAAG
>CAZFTV010000170.1:0-324 GCA_964521765.1 uncultured Eubacteriales bacterium | reverse complement strand
GGGCCCACCCATCCGGATCGATGGCCTAGTTGACGAAAGCCCCCGCCGGGCCTTCGTCCATCACTGACCAGCAGTGCAGAAGCGGCCTCGGAGCGTGGCTTCGGGCGGCCGCCCGGCTCCAGAAGAGGGGCTACAGCCTGGGCTTTCACTTCGACCCCCTGGTCTTCTTCCCTGGTTGGGAGACGGAGTACGACCGGGCGGTCGAGCTCCTGTTCAGGAGCGTCCCGGCTAAAAGCGTGCGCTGGGTCAGTTTGGGGGCTCTCCGATTCCCGCCGGGCGCCAGGCTCCGGATGGAAGCGCGTTTTCCGGGGTCGCGGCTTCCGG
>CAZFTV010000169.1:0-4244 GCA_964521765.1 uncultured Eubacteriales bacterium | reverse complement strand
CCGCTGGCCTCGCCCCTCTCCCCAAAGCTCAACATGAACTCCTCGCTCGAAATGCGCCAGGCTATGGATTGCATCGCCCGGTTCGCCGAAGAGGTGGCCTGCGCCGTCCTCGTCGTCATGCACCTCAACAAGGACGACCGGAAGGCCGCCATCCATCGGGCCGCCGGCTCGGGCCAGATCATGGCCGCCGTCAAGTCCGCATGGGCCGTCGTCAAGAAGCCCGACGACGAGAACGACAACCGCCGCTACTTCTGCCCGGTCAAGTCGAACCTCGCGGCGTTCAAGCGGTCGATGTCCTTCGAGATCCAGGACGCCCCCATCGTTTTCAGCAACGGGACCCCCGGCAAAATCGGCCGTGTCGTCTGGAACCTCGAGCCGGAAGACTTCGACATCCAGGCCGCCATCTCCCCCGGCGCGTTCGAACTCAAGTCGAAGGTCGGCGCCGCCGTCACCTTCCTCCGCTCACGACTCGCCAGCGGCCCGCAGAAGGTCCGGGACCTGATCACCGAGGCCGAAACGCAGGGGATCACAAAAGACAACCTCTGGAAAGCTAAACATAAGGAAGGCATCGAGGACGGCCGCGAAGGGTTCGGAACGGCGAGCATCTGGTTCTATCCGGACGGACAAAAAAGGACATCCTCATGACCTCCCCCCTAACATATATTCTTAGCAATCTATGGCAATCTACGGCAATCAATGAAGGAGGGCGCAATCTATGCGTAGATCGCCATTGATCGCCATTGATTACCGTTTTTGTGGCTTAGGGAAGAAAGCCAATCAATGCGGCATAGGCGGGGAAAGGGAACCACGCGAACATGCCCGGCAACCCGCTCGATGCCCTCCTCAGGGCCCCCAAGCGCTGACTACACAGTCCAGCGTTTTCCCCGAGAGAATGGGCGAGACTCTCGACTCTCTTGCGGGATTCGGAAACGCCAAAAGATGCAATCCTTTTGAAATCAACAGGTTATAAATGAGCGAAAAAGCACAGAGAAAGAAGCCCGGACGGAAGCCCGGATCCAGGGTCACTCATGGCGCTTATTCCCTGGTCGCCAGAGGGGAGTTCCCCTCAAAGCGGTGCTACATCGAATGCTGGCTGTCCGAGGTCAGGGCGGGCCTGATTCGCGACCTGGGGCACACAGAGACAGACCTCAGCACGGGCCAGGCCATCCTCATCGACCGAATCATCGGGAAGCTGGGGATCCTGCGCTGCATAGAGGAGCATGTCCGGGAAAGAGGCGTCATGAAGGGGAACGAGCTCAGCCCGCCCCTTGGCAAGAACTACCTCGGATGGGCGAACAGCCTGAGGCTCGACCTCTTGGCTTTGGGGATCAGCAAGAAGAACGGGGAGCGGATCCTCACTCCACTCGAGATCGCGGCCGAGATCGACCGGGAGAAGGGAAGCGCCCAGGGAGAGGCACGGCCCGCGGAGGCGGGAACCGGCGGCCCTGGGATGGCCCAGGAAGGGCGATCGTCGGCGGATGAAGGCCAGGACATGGACGAAGACCAGAGAGGAGAAGAGGGATGACTAAAGGGCGAGCAATCAAGATGCATTGCCTGGATTGCGCCGGAGGCACGGCCCTTGAGGTGACGCTTTGCGGGATCGCGGACTGTCCCTTGTGGGAGCACCGGCTGGGCTGTTCGCCGCGGACCAGACAATACCAGACGCGGGTTGCGGGAGCGCTCCGGGCCCATCCCGGGCTGGTCAAGGAGCTTCGCGAGGCGGGCGTAGATATGGCCGTTTTCTCGTGCGAGCACGCTAGAAATGGCCTTCCTGGAGAAAACTTCACGCGGTCAAGGGTAAGGGCTGGGCTCGGTAGTCTTTCAAAAACTCCAAGCAATAAAAGTGCCCTTTCCCCGGTCGGGACATCATCGGGAGGCTGAAAGCATGAACATTATCGACATCCTGCACTCGCAGTTCCGGCCGCTCTTCAAGAATCTGTCCACCTGGGCGGCGTGGGAGGTCTATCTCCGGGCGCTCTTCGGCCTGGGGATCGACGACGCGAAGGACAGGAAACTCTTCCGGGACTGCACTGGCCTCGAGCGGCGGGCCAGGACCGGAGGGAAGGACCTCGTCACGCACTACCAGGGCGGGCACGACGATTGCTCCAATTCGGCGACCGGGGCGCTTGTCGCGGCCTACCGTTCGATCAGCTGCCCGGGGCTGCAGGTCTTCAGTCTGCGAAGTCCAGGCGAGCGCTTCAAGCCGGCGTTCGACATAAGCGGCCGGCTCATCAGGAACCTGTCATAAAGGGGGCGCGATGGATGAGAAAAAATCCAGGCCATACTTGACGGACCGACGATGCGGCCACCCCCACATAACGTTTGACATTGACATTTAATTTAATTACACTATAAACATGGAAAAGAAACGAAAGCTCATAGGACGGATGGTTCAGGTGGTATTGAGGATTCCTGTCGAGGCCGATTCCAAGATCAGGGCGCTCGCCAAACGGGAATATCGCTCCTATAGCTCGGTCCTGCGTCAGGCGATTATCGAGTGGTTAGGCAAACGCAAGGAGTAGTCGATGTCGCCAACCTTAAGTGACTCAGACCTCTTGGCCTACTCGGGCGAACATGTCGCGTATGAAATCTGGATGTTCTTCTCGTTGGCCCGGTTATTGGGTGATGGCCAGATAAAAATTATGGGTCATTCTGATGCAGACGCGAAGCTACTCAATAACGCTTTAATCGAAGCGTTCGTCTTGCACCTCCGCAACATCATTGATTTTATCTATGAGGACAAACGCTGGGAGACCGACATCGTTGCCGCAAACTACTTCCCCCCAGGAGAGTGGACACGCCTAAGGGGAGACGTCAACCCCGTTTTAGAGAAAGCAGATCGCCCATCTCACCACGGACCGAAAAGCTGGCAGTCCGCCGGAGAAGAGTTGGGATTTTAAAGGCTTGGCCAACGAGATCAAGCCGGTACTTCACCTCATGGTGGACAAGGCGCTACCCAGCAGGCTGTCCCTAGGAGTGGCTGCCGCACTCGGCACAAAGAAGGAGTAGAAGATTATGAATAAAGCACAATGGAAAGTAATATCTTGGCTCTGTTTCATATTGAGCGGGCTTCTTTTATTAAAAGTGATAATGTTCGATATGCTCTTGCCGTATACCGGCGAAGTATTGGACATATTAAATGAGGTCTTCCCAGACCCTCTTTTTTACCTTGCTGTTGTTTTAGCTGGGGCAGGGTTTGTTATCAGAGTTGGGGTTAAAAATAAAAAAGAAATAACTGGTGGAAAAACGATTGAGGACGTAGAGAAAGAAGAGAAAAAATGATCTCAAAGAACAGCGTCGGGAAATGGGTTATTGATTTCACCTGCAAAGGCAAGAGGATCACCCGCGTTATCGGCGAGTCGAAGCGCGAGGCCGAGGCCGCGCTCGCGGCGATGAAGGCCGATATCCTGCGCGAGAAGTATGGGTTCGGACGGGCCCGGCAGGAAGTCCTATTCGAGACTCACGCGAAGGAATATCTCGAGCTCTACGCGAAGCAGAACAAGCGCTCCTGGCAGCGAGACGAGATTAGCATCGGCCACCTCGGCGCTTTCTTCCGCGGGCGGAATCTCTCGGACATCACGCCCGAGCTCATCGAGAAGTACCGGCTCGCCCGGTGCGCTGACGGGATCTCGCCGGCGACCGTCAATCGGGAAATCGCTTGTTTGAAAACGATCTTTGCCAAAGCCGTCGAATGGGGCAAGACGGAAACGGACCCGACCCGCAGGGTGAAGAAATTCCACGAAGAGGCTCGGAAGGAACGGATCTTGACCGCGGAGGAGTCCAGGCGGCTCTTCGAAAATGCGGCCCCGAGCCTTCGGCCCTTCCTCATCGTGGCTTTGAACACGGGCATGAGGAAAGGCGAGATCCTGGGGCTCCGCTGGGCGGACGTTGATTTCGTCAAGGGCTTCATCCGCGTGACCGACGCCGAATCGAAGAGCGGCCGTGAGCGCAAGATCCCGATGAACGCGCTCGTCTTCGAGACGCTTCGCGGCATGGACAGGAAACCCGAATTCGTCTTCATGAACGTCGAGACCGGGAAAAGCATGGGCGACGTCAGGACGGCCTTCAAGGGTGCCTGCCGGCGGGCCAAGAAGGACCCGAAGGACAAAAAAGACAAGGGCATCACGGGCCTGCGCGTTCATGACCTTCGGCACACGGCCGCGACGCGGATGATCGAGGGCGGCATCGATATCGTGACGGTCAGCCGGATCCTGGGCCACAGCTCGATCCAAATGACCATGCGC
>CAZFTV010000168.1:0-4268 GCA_964521765.1 uncultured Eubacteriales bacterium | reverse complement strand
TTCGTCCGGTCCGGACGGGACCGCGCCGACGTGTTCATCTACCCGGGGTTTGAATTCAGGGTTGTCGACCGGCTGCTGACGAATTTCCACCTGCCGAAATCCTCCCTGTTCATGCTGACCGCGGCCTTCGCCGGAACGGAATTCCTTTTCGAGGCCTACCGCCGGGCCGTCCGGGAGAAGTACCGCTTCTTCAGTTACGGCGACTGCATGCTGATCGTTTGACAAGAACATCCGCCTGGAATATAAAAATAGCGCCATGCCGGACGAAGAAGCCCTGAAAGACAAGCTCGAAGAAATCCTCTACCCGGACGACCAGGCCAAGGCTTTCAAAATCACCCTCGTCTTCCCTTACAAAACGAGCCCCGATTACGAGAAGGCCGTCGACCTGGCCCGGCGGAGCCCGACCTACCGTGTCGAGGGAGAGGGCGAATTCATCAGGCACCAGGCCACCTACACGCCCGACGAGGTCGATGAGCTCTTCGGCCTCTTCAACCTCGTGCAGGCCTGGCCCGAAACCGAGGTTCTCGTGAACCACAAGCGCTTGCCCTACGGCCACCAGCTCTGGCTTCCTCTCATGTGGTTTTACAGGATCCGTTGACGTCGGGGCGAAGATTCCGCTCATCCGCCCGGCTGTCCGAACCCTTTTTCTTCGCCGGGTTCCTTCATTTCCCCGCCGAACGCCTCCCCGTTCAGGCCGATATCTCCGCTAGAGATGCCATCGTCGGCGATTTCGGGGAACAGGCGCCGTATTCTTCGGCCTGCCCCGCTGTGGTAATATGAAGCGGCCGTGAACTTCAAAAAGCTCTTCCGCAGCTATTTTCTGGTCATGCTCAAGCCTCCCGATCCGGTCAAGGTCCGATTCAAGCTCAAGGACATGTTGTTCTACGTCCGGTTCGTCAAGCCTTTCTGGAAACCGGCCCTGGCGGGCTTTCTGCTCATGCTCGTCTCCACAGGAATCAGCTCGATCTCTCCCCTCGGCGGCAAAGTCCTGATCGACAACGTCCTTCAAAAAAAGGACGCTGCGGACATCCTGTCCATCCTGAGCTCCCTGGGCCTTCAGGGGCTGAAACCCCTCGTCGAAAGGATCCTGGGCTCCTTGAACCTGGTTATCGTCACCGGGCTCATCTTCGGCCTGCTCATGGGTGTTATGTCCATCCTCCAGAACGTGGCCAATTTCCGGTTCAACACCGGCGTGACCTTCAAGGTCCAGACCGAGCTCTTCGACCGCGTCCTGCGCTATCCCCTGTCCATCTTCAAGGAAAAACAGACGGGCTACCTTATGGCCCGCCTCACCGGAGATGTGTCGGCCGTCCAGTCCTTTTTCTCCCAGTACATCCTCCAGTTCGCCCGCACCCTCCTGACTCCCCTCTTCAGCTTTTTCATCCTCTTTCACCTCAACCGGCGCATGACTTTTCTCGTCCTGGCCATCATTCCCGTCAACGTGCTCATCAACTACCTGGTCATGGTCCGGGCACGGTCCTTGAGCTACCGCCAGATGGAAAAAAACGCCGACATCTCCGGCGATATCCAGCAAGCCCTGGCCGGGATTGAAGTCATCAAGTCCTACGGCGCCGAAGACCGGGAGAAGACCAAGGTGTCCGGAAAGATGCAGGAGGTCATCGCCCTCCAGCTTCAAGGGCTCCTTCTTTCTTCGTTCGCCGGGTATGCCCTGCAGGCTCTCAACCTGGGCAGCCGCCTGCTCATCACCTGGCTGTGCGGCCGGGAAGTCCTGCGCGGGACGATGAGCATCGGCGACTTGACCTCCTTTACCCTGTACTCCCTGCAGCTCACGGGGCAGTTCGGAGGCATCTTCAATCAAGTCCTCTCCCTTCAATATCTCTTCCTGTCCATGGGCCGGCTGCACGAGATGTTCGCCATCGCTCCCGAGTCTTCCGGCCCGAAGACGTCCGGGCCGCTGTTGCGGCCGGCCGATGTCCGCGGCAGGCTCCAATTCAGGAATGTCGACTTCGCCTACCAGGACGGCCCGCCCGTCCTGAAAAACGTGTCCCTGGATGTCGCGCCGGGAGAGAAAATCGCCGTCATGGGCGCAAGCGGCATCGGCAAGACGACCCTCATCAGTCTCGTGCTGAAGTTCTACCTTCCCCGTCGCGGAAAGATCCTGCTCGACGGCCGGGACCTGAGGCAGGTCGACACGGAATGGCTGCGCTCCCGGACGGCCGTCGTCTCCCAGGAGACCTTCCTCTTCAACGACACCTTGGAAAACAACATCAAGTACGGCCGTCCGGACGCCGGCTCCGCGGAGGTCGAGGAGGCCGCCCGGAAGGCTCAGATCCACGAGGACATCATCCGCATGGAAAAGGGATACCAAACCCCGGTGGGCGAACGGGGGGCGCGGCTGAGCATCGGCCAGAAACAGAGGATCTCCCTGGCGCGGGCGTTCCTTAAGAACCCCGCCGTCCTCATCCTGGATGAGCCCACCTCGGCGCTCGACCGCCGCACGGAAAAAAGCCTGGGCGAGGCGCTCAGGCTCATCACCCGGGGCCGGACGACGATCCTCATCACCCACCGCCTGCCTTTGCTCGACATCGCGGACCGCGTGTTCGAGTTCCGGGCCGAGGGGTTGGTGGAGGTGAAGAGAAAAAGTCAGAGCAGGCGCTCGATCTCGCGCCAGAAGGACCCGGTCAAGCTGAACTCCAGCCGGTAAACGGGAAGGCTCAGGACCAGGCGACAGGCGTTGTCGAAGAGCACGGCCCGCAGCCGCCTCAGCTCCGGGAGCGGCAGGCTCCGCGCCGGAACGGACAGGATCTGGTGGCCCGACTGGCTGATGTTAATGGCCGCTTCTCCCTGCCCCATGCGGAAAGCCCTGTCCTCCCCGGACTGACTTAAAAAAAATACGGCCCTCAGAGGCAGCCGCGTTTCCACCGCCCAGGTTCTTTCCGAACGCTTGAAAATATAATCGCTCCAGGTGGGGAAAGGCTGGGCCATGAAAGCCCCCGCGTCAGTATTCTCCGCGGTGATAAGGCCGAGGTCGTCTCCCAGCTCGCGCCAAGGCCGCGGAACCCTCCGCGCGCAGGTGGACTTGCCCGTGCTGCCCGGCGCGGCCAGGGCTACGGCCCCGCCGTCCCGGCTGAGAAGGGCCGCGTGCAGCGGCATGCCGCCCGTCTCGATCACCCGGATGTAAAAGGGAAGGCAGGCTTCGCTCATGGCCAAAACCCCGTTTTCACCCAGGCCTTCAGCTCGAACCTGAAGGATGACTGCCGGCGCCTGTGGATGACGCCACATCTTAGAGAGAGAGAGCCGGGCGGCGTTCCAGCCGTCCGGCGGCAATCGCCCGCCCAGCTTCGATTGAAACAGGGCCGGAGGCGGGTTTTCGTCGGGAGTCTCGGAATCGGGAAAGACGAAGAGCTTTCTTTCGTCATGAATTCCGACGGAACCGGTCGCCTCTTTCCATGGCGAGAGGCCCAGGATCCGGGCGAACTGCTGGATCCAGTCCTTCAGTTCAGGCGCGGCCGCGATACGCCACACGGTCGGGCCGAGGCTCAGCCTGAAAACAAGAAAATCGCCGGTTCGACTCATGAGGAAAAGGCTCCCGCTAAAAAAGATCGCGGGCTCATCGGCCGGAGCTCACCTCCCCAGCCTGCTCGAGGGGAACAACCCCTTCTTCCGGGCTTCTTCGCAGTACCAGAACGGGGAAAACAGATCCCTGGAGCTGTAATAATTCTGAGCGACGCAGCTTCCCAGGCAGAGCGATTTCATCAGGCAGTCGCCGCAGACCCCCTTGAGCTTCCCGGGCAGGCCCTCGCGGATCTCTTTGAGGAGGGGATGATTGTTCCAGATCTCGTCCAGGCGGTCCCTGCCCGCGCGGCCGAAGACGAGCTCGGGGACGGTCTCGCCGATGCCGCACAGGGCGTAGGATCCGTCGGCCAGCACGCCCAAAATGGTGAAAATGCCGCACCGGCTGCACCCGTCCCCGTCCCGGCCGAAGATCCGGCCCAGGGGGCGGAAGACGGCGGGGTGATGGAAAATGAGCCGGAGGGGGGTCCTGGCCGACAACTCGGTCTCCACCCAATGCCCCAGCTCGACGAGTTCTTCGATGGCCAGGGCTTCGCCCCGCTTGTGCATGTCCTCCCCGCGGGCGGTGGGCATGAGCACGTTGAATTTCACAGAGCCCGCCCCCAGCTTCTCGGCCAGCCGGACGACGGCCTCGACCTGGTGACGGTTTCTCTTCATGACGGTCAGGATGATCTGGGGCCGGATTCCGGCCTCGGCCAGGTTTTGCTGCACGTATTCGTTCATCGTGAGCGGTT
>CAZFTV010000167.1:0-4315 GCA_964521765.1 uncultured Eubacteriales bacterium | reverse complement strand
TCCACGGTGAGCACGCACCCGGCCGGGAGCACGCTTCTCCTGGCCTCGGACGGGATCAATAAGGGAAAACCCGACCCGGAGATCTTTCTCGCCGCCTGCGCCGGGCTTGGGCTTCCCCCCGCCGAGTGCATTGTTCTCGAGGACTCCGAGAACGGAGTCCTGGCGGGGAAACGCGCCGGCTGCTACGTCGTCGCCGTTCCCGCGGAATACGGCCGCGGCCAGGACTTCAGCCCCGCCGACGTCGTGGTGAACAGCCTCCTGGAAGCCGAAGAGCACATCGTCGGCCTCCTGCCCGCCCCCTAAAGATCAGATCCCGAGCTCCTTTTTTAGGATGTTCAAAAAACGGGTCGTTGATATGTACCGATCCGCCAATAATTCGCCCTTATGAATCAGGTTGAAAACGCAGCAGGTTGTGGTATTTTAGTTTCATAATGCTCCTGTCTCTATCCTTCAAACTCGGCTTGGGAAACGCCTGGCTTTTCATGAGCGTTTTTATCCTGCAGATGATCATCATCTCTTTGGCCGGGAGACGGGTCAGAGAAAGAAGCCACGTCCCGCAGAGCGTTAAGCGAACGCCGCTGGAGACAACAAGAGGAGAAATATTGCCTTCGGATATACGGCGCGCAGTATCGAACCTACGGAACACGCGTTCCGAGATGGGTTGGCCTGCCGAAACGGCGCCGGGGACTTTCTTAAGGAGATTTCAGCCATTTTATGTTATATGAATAGGACATCATAAACATCCGGAGGAGGAATCCATGAGCATCAAAATCGGAATCAATGGCTTCGGCCGCATCGGCAGGAATTTCTACAGGGCGGCCTTCAGGGATCCGTCCGTCGAGGTCGTGGCCGTCAATGACATCACCGACGCCAAAACGCTCGCCCACCTCCTCAAATACGACTCTCTGCTCGGGATCTTCCCCGAGGAGGTCAAGAGCGCGGCCGATTCCATCCTGATCAACGGCAAGCCCGTCCGCGTCTTCGCCCAGAAGGATCCGGCGAACATCCCCTGGCCGGATTTGGGCCCGGCGGTCGTGCTCGAAGCCACGGGCCTCTTCAAAAAGGCCGACGACGCCAGAAAGCACATGCGGGGCGAAGTGAAGAAGGTCGTCTTCACCGCCCCGGCGGACGACCCGGACCTGACCGTGGTCATGGGCGTCAATGATGGGCTGTACGACCCGGCCAAGCATCACATCCTGTCGAACGCCTCCTGCACGACCAACTGCCTGGCGCCCGTGGCCAAGGTCCTCCACGAGTCCTTCGGCATCGATAAAGCCTTCATGACCACGATTCACGCCTACACCAACGACCAGCGCATCCTCGACCAGCCCCACAAGGACCTGCGCCGGGCCAGGGCCGCCGCCGTCAGCCAGATTCCGACGACCACGGGCGCGGCCAAGGCGGTCGGCCTCGTCCTGCCCGCCCTCAAGGGCCGCATCGACGGCATCTCCATCCGCGTGCCGACGCCCAACGTATCCCTCGTGGACCTGGTGGCCCTGATGAAAAAGCCCGTCACGGACAAGGACGTCAATGCCGCCTTCCTGGCCGCCGCCCAGGGCGCGCTGAAGGGCATTCTCCAGTACACCGAGGATCCTCTGGTATCCGTAGACTTCCTGGGCAACTCCCATTCGGCCATCGTGGACGGCCCGTACACCAAGGTCACGGACGGCAACCTTCTCAAGGTCCTGGCATGGTACGACAACGAATGGGGTTACTCCTGCCGGCTTCTGGACCTCGTCAAGCTCATCGCCGGCTGAGAAATGAAAAGCCTCACAGACCTGCCGGTGGAGGGCCGGACAGTGTTGGTCAGGGTGGATTTCAACGTCCCGTTGGATGAGACTGGACAAATCCGGGACGACACACGCATCAGGGCTTCTCTCCCGACTCTGAACGAGCTCATCGGCCGGAAAGCCCGTGTCGTGGTCTGCTCCCATCTGGGCCGGCCCAAGGGCCAGGTCGTTCCCAAGCTCAGCCTCCGGGGCGTGGCCGCGCGCCTCTCGGAGCTCCTGGGACGGGAAGTCCGATTCTCGGAGACCGTCATCGGCCCGGAAGTCGGAGCTCTCAAAAAATCCCTGAAGGACGGCGAGGTGCTTCTCCTGGAGAATGTGCGCTTCCACGCGGCCGAGACATCGAACGACGACGCATTCGCCGGCCGGCTGGCTGAGGGCGCGGACTTTTTCGTCAACGACGCCTTCGGCTCCTGTCACCGGGCTCACGCCTCGGTGGAGGCCGTGACCCGGCACGTCCGTGATTCCGCCGCCGGTCTGCTCCTCGAGAAAGAAGTGGATTACCTGAGCCGGGCCTTCCAATCTCCGGTCAAGCCCTATACAGCCATCCTGGGCGGGGCGAAGGTGTCGGACAAGATCCCGGTCATCGAAAACCTGCTGAACAAGGCGGACGACATCCTGATCGGAGGAGCCATGGCCTACACCTTCTTTAAAGCCCGAGGCCTGGAGGTCGGAAAATCGCTCGTCGAGAGCGACAAGCTCGATACGGCCCGGGCCATTCTGAACGCGGCCGAAAAAATGAAAGTGAGCTTCCTTCTGCCCGAGGACCACGTCCTGGCCGGGTCGCTGGAGCAGACCGAGAGCGCAGGCACGACCGATGCTTTTCCCCTGCCCCAGGACATGATGGCGGTCGACATCGGCCCCAAAACCGTCGAATCCTACAGCCGGGTGATCGCCAGGTCCAAGACCATTTTCTGGAACGGGCCGCTGGGCGTCTTCGAAGTCCCGGCCTTCAGCCGGGGCACGGTCAGCATCGCGGAAGCCGTAGCCCGCTCCGAGGCCTTATCGATCGTGGGCGGAGGCGATTCGGCGGCCGCCATAGCCAGGGCGGGGGTCGGCGACCGCATCTCGCACATCTCGACGGGCGGAGGAGCCAGCCTGGAATTCCTGGCCTACGAAACCCTGCCCGGTCTCGAGGCGCTGGGGTGGAAAAAATGACAACCCTAAATCCTCATCCTCCTTTTGTGGCCGGCAACTGGAAAATGCACCTCACGGTCGAGGAAGCCTCGCGGCTCGCCGCGCAGACGGCCAAGGGAGCCCTGGAGACGCCCGGAGCGGAGCTCGTTCTCATTCCCCCCTTCACTTCGCTCCAGGGCGTGAGGCGCGCCCTGGCCGACACACCCGTCCAGCTCGGCGCCCAGAGGCCGCGAAGCTCATCGCCGGAACGGCGGTCGGGCTGGGCGGCCAGAACATGCACTGGGAGGACAAGGGCGCCTTTACGGGCGAAGTCTCTCCCCCCATGTTGATCGACGCGGGCTGCCGCTATGTCGTCCTGGGCCACTCCGAGAGGCGTCAGCTTTTCGGCGAGACCGACGCCGGCGTGAACAGAAAAATCATGGCCGCGCTCCGGGTCGGGCTGACGCCCATCTTCTGCCTGGGAGAGACCCTGGCGGAGCGCGAGGCGGGCCGGACGATGGACCGCGCCGGTTCCCAGCTTGGCGCCGGGCTCGAGGGGCTCGACGCCGGGTCGGTCTCAAGCCTCGTCATGGCCTACGAGCCGGTGTGGGCTATCGGGACGGGCAAAACCGCGACTCCCGCCCAGGCCCAGGAGGTGCACGCGTTCCTGCGCCGGAGCCTGACCGAGACGTATGGAAACGAGGCGGCCTCTTGTGTTATAATTTTATACGGCGGTTCGGTGAAGCCGGACAACGCCTTTTCCCTTTTCAGGGAAAAAGATATTGACGGTTTTCTGGTGGGAGGCGCCTCCCTGGAGGCTTCCTCGTTCCTCCAGATCACCAAGGAAGCCCTCAGGGCGCATAAGGAAAAAACGTGAATGCCTTATTTTCAATCCTGCACGTCGTCGTTTGCCTGGTCCTGATCGCCGCTGTTCTTCTCCAGTCGGGGAAAGCCGCCGATCTGGCGGGCGCCTTCGGCGGAGGGGGCAGCGCCACGGCCTTCGGGCCCCGGGGTTCGGCCTCGCTCATGGCCAGGATCACGACCGTGAGCGCCATCCTGTTCATGGTGACGTCGCTCATTCTGTGGCTGACTTCGGCTCCCAGCAAGGGCTCCCGGATGAGCGGCGCCGGAGAGGACAAGCCCGCGGTGACGGACACTCAGGCGGCCGAAGGCCGGGCGTCGGATGCCGAGAAGCCGCCGGTCAAGAGGCTTCCGGCGGGCAACTCGGGAATTCCCGGGTTTTCTCATGAAGCGGGTGAACTTGAATGGGATGCACCGGAATGCCTGGAAAAGGAGCTGATCTCAGGAACGGAGCGAAGTCGGGCCGCTTTTTTGTCGATACTGCGCTGACCTTCTTTTTCATACCAGCCGGAAGAAAACCTTTCTCATCAATTGCACCCCCATGGGAGTGC
>CAZFTV010000166.1:2816-4328 GCA_964521765.1 uncultured Eubacteriales bacterium | reverse complement strand
CCGACGGGGGGAACCGACGGGACTGGTTCCCCAGGGGGCAAGGGGCGATTCCGGCACCGATAATCGGTTTGAAAAGCCTGAAGGGGAGAAAAGACATATTCCCGCCGGCCTACCCACACACAATGGAAGAGAACCAATCAGATTTAGGAGGCTATAGATGCAACGCAACGTCAAAAGCAACATCTCCTGGGTGGGCAAGATCGATTGGGAACTTCGCCGCTTTCACGGCCACGAGCTCTCCACCCACCGCGGGTCTTCCTACAATTCCTACCTGCTCAGGGAGGAAAAGACCGTCCTTATCGACACGGTCTGGAATCCGTTCGCCGAAGAATTCGTCCGCGGCCTGGCGGAGGAAGTCCCGTTGCCGAAGATCGACGCCGTGGTGGCCAACCACGCCGAGATCGACCACAGCGGCGCGCTGCCAGAGCTTCTGCGCCGCATCCCCGACACGCCCGTCTACTGCTCGGCCAACGCCGTCAAGTCCCTGCGGGGCCACTATCACCAGGACTGGAACTTCAAGGTCGTCAAGACCGGCGACCGCCTCTCCCTCGGCGGCAAGGAGCTCATTTTCGTCGAGGCGCCCATGCTCCACTGGCCGGACAGCATGATGTGTTATCTCACGGGCGACGCCGTCCTCTTCAGCAACGACGCCTTCGGCCAGCACTACGCCACGGAGCACCTGTTCAACGACCTCGTGGACCAGAGCGAGCTCTTCGCCGAAGCCTTGAAATACTACGCCAACATCCTGTCGCCCTTCAGCCCGCTGGTGACGAAGAAAATCCAGGAGTTGCTGTCGTTCAACCTGCCCCTGGAGATGATCTGCCCCTCCCACGGGGTCATCTGGCGCAAGAATCCCGCCCAGATCGTGGAAGCCTACGGGCGCTGGGCGGCCGCCTATAAGGAAAACCAAATCACCCTCGTCTACGACACGATGTGGAACGGGACACGGCGCCTGGCGGAGGCCATCGCCCGCGGCATCGGCGAGGCGGCTCCCGAGGCGCGGCTCAAGCTGCACAACACCTCTTTGTCCGACAAGAACGACATCATCACCGATATTTTTCTCTCCCGGGCCGTGCTCTTCGGTTCGCCGACCATCAACCGCGGCATCCTTTCGTCCCTGGCCGGCCTGCTCGAGGAGGTCAAAGGCTTGAAGCTCCAGGGGAAAAAAGCGGCGGCCTTCGGCTGCTACGGCTGGAGCGGCGAGTCGGTCCAGGTCCTCAACGCCGGGCTGCGCGAGGCGGGGTTCGAGGTCGTGGATGAAGGGTTCCGGACGATGTGGAACCCGGACGCGGAATCCCTGGAAGCGGCGCGGGCCCTCGGCGTCAAGCTGGCGGCCGTTCTCTGAAAAGGCGCCTCCCCCCGGGTCGAAGGCCCTTTGTCCGGGCGCTCAACGCCTGTAGACGAAAACGTTGTGCTCTTTGCCTTCCGCGTCCTTGACGATTTCAAGGCGGACTTCCCTGTCCTCCCAGCCCTGCACATGGTAGTTATGGCTGATGACCAGGGTCCCCGGTT
>CAZFTV010000166.1:0-2795 GCA_964521765.1 uncultured Eubacteriales bacterium | reverse complement strand
GCTCTTTTTCGAATTTGGGGCGGAGGAGGGTGTTCGACTCGGGAAGGAGGTAAAGGGTCACCACGGTGGCCCGGCCGATGTCCACTTTCATGGCGTCGGCCTCCCGAAATTCGACCAGCTTCTGAACTCCGTTTCGCCGGGCCCCTTCCCTTGATTCCCGGATCCGGACCGGGTCGATATCGACCCCCACGCCCCGGCATCCATACTTCCGGGCGGCGGTGATGACGATCCTTCCGTCGCCGCACCCCAGGTCGTAGAGGACGCCCTCGGCGTCCAGGTCGGCCAGCTCCAGCATCCGGTCCACGACCTCCATGGGCGTGGAGACGAAGGGAGCCAGGTCCTCCACCTCCTGCCAGCCGTGGGAACCCTCGTAGATCTCAAGGAGATCTTCCTGGTCGTAACGGAAGGAGTAGGGCTTCCCCGGAAACAGGCGGTGGACGACGGTGTGACCCGCTCGCTGAAACGAGATGTCCAGGGGGATGGAAGCAGGCAGGCGATGGACGCCGCCCGGCTTGATGATCATCGTTTTTACCGGCCCGTTCGTATCGGCTTCCTGAACCTGATATTCCACATTCTCCGCGATCACGTTGCGGATGGAGACCTCGCCGGCTTCCACTCCGGGCGAAGCGGTTTCCGCGGGCTTGGGGCGTTGAAAGAGCCATAGACCGACCGCCCCCAGGATCAGAACAACGGCCGCCAAGGCGATGACGAGCTTCTTGTTCATGCCGGTATCTTAACCTCTCCCCCGGGAAGATAACATGACCGTTTCTTCCCCGTCAATAAAACGGCGGAGACCGGAGCATCCAGCCGGCGCGACCGCGGAGAGGCCGGCGGAGGGCGCTGACGGGACGGGTTCAGGCTTCGGCGATGAGGAGCGTTCGGGGGTCGAGTTTGAGGTTGAGCTCGCCCACGGAAAAGTCGCGGTCCTTGACCAGCTTCAGGCGGACGTGCTCCCGCTCGTCGTGAAGGGTGATGAGGACGCTGACGTTCTCCAGGAAGGGGCCGAGCAGCAGGGGAACGCCCGCCTCATCGAACAGAGGGTCATCCCCGCGGAGCGAGGCGCTGAACCAGAACTCAACGCCCAGCCTGACGGCGAATTCATGAAATTTCCGGAGGTCTTCGGGCCGGGCCAAGCCGAAGTCGTAGCCGTCCACGATGAGCGTCTGCGCCTCGAAGCGGCCGTGGACGATCAGGGCTTCGATGCTCCTCAAAACCTGCTCGGTCCTGGTCCCGTCCTGCTTGAAGTTCATGATGACCCGGTGGCGGATGACCTCCTCGGTGAACTCCGCCGCCGCCTGGCGGCTCTGCCCGCCGGTCATTTCCTTGAAGATATCCTCATACCAGTTGATGATGTAATCCACGCGGGCGGCGTAGGAGACATGGATGACGGGCCGGCCCTGCAGAAGCCTGTCGGCTGCGATGTGCACCAGGCAGGCCGTCTTGCCCACGCCCTTGCGCGAGGCCAGCACGCCGATGTGTCCCGGTCCCAGGCCGCCGTGGATGGTCCTCTCCAGGACGCGCAGGGGGCTTCTCTCGACGAGTTCTTCCTTGACCATCGTCATCGCTCCTTGTCCGTCTTTCGCCGGGGCTCTGTCTCCCCGCTCTTCTTTTCCCTGAACTCGGAAACCAGCTTATCCGCGAGGAACGCCGGCGCGCGTGAATACCTGAGGAACTCCATGGTGAACTCGGCCTTGCCCTGGGTCAGGGAGCGCAGGACGGTCGAATAGCCGAACATCTCGCTGAGGGGCACTTCGGCGTCCACCCGGGCGAACAGGCCGTCCTCGACCGAGCTGACGATGATCCCGCGGCGCTGATTGACGCTGGCAAAAACGGCTCCGGCGAACTCCGAGGGGCCCTCCACCGAAACGCGCATGACGGGCTCGAGCGCCTGGGGCCGGGCTTGCTCATAGGCCTGCCTGAAGGCTCCCTGGGCCGCGGCCTGGAAGGCGATGTCCGACGAATCCACGGCATGCGCCTGACCGTCGACCAAGCGCACCCTGACTCCCACGATGGGAAAGCCGATCAACCGGCCTTTCTTCAACACCGAACGGAAACCCTTGTCGCAAGCGGGAATGAACTCCCGCGGAATGCGGCCGCCCCTGACTTCATTGATGAACTCGTACGTTCCCTCGGCCAGGGGCTCGATGACCCCCATGACGCGGCCGAATTGCCCCGCGCCGCCGGTCTGCTTCTTGTGCGTGTATTCGACGTACTTCGCCGCGGTGGAGATCGTCTCCCGATACGGAATCTTCGGGGGCTTGGTGTTCATCTCGGTCTTGAAGTGTCGCTTCATCTTGCTCTGGATCACGACCAGGTGCTGATCGCCCAGGCCCCGGATGACCATCTCGCTGGTCTCGGCATCACGACTGAATGCGAAGCACGGATCCTCCTCGGCGAACCGACTGAGCACCCCCCCGATCTTCTCGATGTCCGCGCGCGACTTGGGCTCCACCGCCAGCGCATACATCGGCGTGGGGGTCTTCGGGAACGCGATCGAGCCCTCCTCCGCCTTGGCGAACAACGTGTCACCAATCTGAAAGTCGAGCTTGGCGAAGGCGGCACTCGGCCCCTCGCCCTTCGCGCCATGGCAGGAGGCGCAGCTCTGGGCATAAAGAGCCGCGCCACGCGCCGGGTGGTCTCCGGACCGGGATCTCTCCTCTTCACGTCTTGCACCATGGATGATTTCCCTCGACGACTGCGTTCACCTTCCGCCACGCACCGGCCGCGATGGCGCTCCTTCGGGGCGAACCGCAGCTCGGGCGCGCCTCATCTACTGCGCGCCCGTTCCTTTCGCG
>CAZFTV010000165.1:3712-4339 GCA_964521765.1 uncultured Eubacteriales bacterium | reverse complement strand
CCATGGTTGCCGACGTAGGCGATGCCGGGGACTCCGGCCATGCGCCGGAGCTCGACAAGCGGCCGCCCCGAAACGATGGCGACCAGCATCCTTTCGGCCAGACGGGACAGCAGGGTCTTGCGCTTCGGATGGAGGCGGGCCAGTTCCGGTCTTTTACGGATGGGCACGAGCGTCCCGTCGTAGTCGAAAAAGACGGCGAGCGGGACGCCGGCGGGGACGAGCCCCAGGAGCTCCTTCATAGGAAGACGATGTCCTTTTTCTTCGACAGGGACAGAAAGAGGAGCAGGTAATCCCGGATATGCCGGGTGATGAGGAAATTGTAAAGGACGTGCTCCCGGCCGTTGGCGCCCAGGCGCTGCGCGTATCCGGGCTCGTTGAGAAGCTGCTTGATCCAGTAGGCCGTGCCTTCGATGGTGTGGGTCAGGATCCCCGAGTGCTTGTGGGCGATCTGGAGCGGGATGCCGCCGACGGCCGAGGCGATGACGGGCTTGGCCTTCCAGAGGGCTTCCGAGACGGTCAGCCCGAAGCCCTCCCGCAGGGATTTCTGGAGGACAATGGTCGAGGCCCGCTGGAGGGCGTTGATCTCGAGGTCGCTGGCCGGCGGGAGGAAGAGGACGAAAATGTCCG
>CAZFTV010000165.1:0-3687 GCA_964521765.1 uncultured Eubacteriales bacterium | reverse complement strand
CCGGGTCCTTCTCCGCCTCCTCCCGGACCTCGTCCAGCACCTTCATACCCTCGGGGTCGTCTGTCGCCCCACCGCCGGCCAGCACGAGCTGGCAGTCGATATGTTCCTTGACGAGCCGGTAAGCCTGGATGACGCCCAGGGGGTCCTTGAGGTAGTCGAATCGCGAGATCTGGGTGATGATCGGACGACCGCGGTCGAAGCCGAACCGGCTGCAAATCGCGTCGACTTCCTCAGCGGCGAGGTCGCGGTTTTTATCGCTCAACGGATCGATGGACGGCGAAATGAGAATCTGGGGAATGGCCAGCGGCCGCGAGAATGAGGGGGCCGAGAACACGGCGGCATCGTACGATTCGATGTACTTTTGGAGGAAGGACCAGACCTGCGGTCGCGGCGAGGTGAAATCGATGTGGCAGCGCCAGATCCACGATATCCCGTTCCGCCGTTTGTTCTCGACGAGGGCGATGGGTTGGGGATCATGAACGAAAACGATGTCGGCCTTGTTGGCCATGACCTCGACGTTCTGCCGATTGACCTCGAGGAAGAAGTCCCAGTCCTGGGGCGAGAACTCCTCCTCGACGCCGTGGAGGGCGTTGTGCATTTTCTTGGTGATGAGGAAGAACCTCTCGTTGCCACGGATGACGTCCCAGCGGGCCTGGACGCCCAGATCCTGGAGGAGGGGGAGCATGCGCAGGAGGATCTCGGCGACACCGCCTCCGACGGCTGTGGAGTTGATGTTCTGGACGCTCCGGCCCTCGAGGCGCTCGGCGAGAAGGCGGAGCTCTTCGACGGCACTGTCGCCCACGATCGGGGCGTAGTCCTTAATCCTGAACATGGTTCTGCACTTTCTGGATGAGATTATTCCGCAGGCCCTCGAGGGTCATGGTGTATGGGTCGAGCCGGGCGACCTCGGCGGCGAGCTTTGTCAACCCGATGCCCTCGAACCAGTTCGAAAAGTCGTTCTCGCCGCGCTCCAGCCTCATCCGGGCTTCGAACATGTGGAAGTAGATGGAGTTGATGCTCACGGTCCGGAGGATGTCCAGGAATTCGCCGAGGTTCCGCGCCGAGTGCCGGGTCGGCATGATGAACGTCCGGCAGGACAGAAAATGAAACTCCTCGCCCTCGGGGCATTCGGTCAGCCGGGCCTTGGCCTCCCGGGAGGGCGCTTCGAGGATCTCGACGTATTTTTCGCGAAGAGCGGTGATGGTCCTGAATTTCACCGTGTCGACGCTGGCCAGCCGTTCGCCGAGCGCGTCGAGGCCGAGGGAGCCGGTGACCCAGAAGGCGAAGTCGTTGGGGGGCTCCGGCGACAGGTAGTGATGCTGTTGAAGGAAGCGATGGGTGTGGTAATAGATCGAGGCTTCCGGGACGGCCTTGATCCCGGCGAGAAGCTCGGGGATGTTTCGGGCTTTCAATCCCAGGAGTAGGGGAAGATTGAGTCGGGTGTAGAATTCGAATACGGGATTCTTCATGTCCTCAGATCAGCCTCCTCATTTCGTTGATGATGCGGCTCGCCCAGCGGTAGACGTTGTTCTCCCGGACGACGTCCCTCATCCGACTCATGCGCTCGGCCTGCTCCTCATCGGGCATCTCCAGCGCCTCGCGGAGGGCCTCGGCGAACTGCTCGATGTCTAGAGGGTTGATGAGGATCGCCCGGGCGAGCTCACGGGCCGACCCCGTGAACTGGCTGAGAAGGAGGACGCCGCGCTGGTCGGCGCGGGCGGCCACGAATTCCTTGGCCACGAGGTTCATCCCGTCATGGATGGAACTGACCACGACGACATGAGCGGCCTTGTAGTGGGCGAGGACGTCGTCGAATGGCAGATGGGACTTCTGGAGGACGACGGGTTGCCAGTCCTTGGTCTTCCACCGCTCGTTGATGTCGACGACGCGGCGGTAGATCTCGTCGTTGTAGTCCCGGTACTTGCGGATGTGGATCCGGGAAAGGGGACCGTGCTGGAGAAAGACGAACCGGCCGATGAACCGCGGGTATTTCTCGAGTAGGCGGTCCACGGCGTCGAGCCGTTCGATGATCCCCTTGGTGTACTCCATCCGGTCGATGCCGACGACTAGCTGCCGGTTCCGCAGCTTGTGGTCCGACTGGATGAGGGCTTTCCGCCGCTCGATTTCCGGAGAGGACGATCGCTTTTCGATCCTCTCGAAGTCGATGCTGATCGGGAAATCGCGGACCAAGGTCTCGCGCTCGTGACGGATGATGGAGGAATTCTCGGCGTCGATCCGGGATTCCAGGAAACGGTCGACGGATTCCATGAAATTGAGGCAGTGATAGCGGATGTGGAAGCCTAGGATGTCGTTACCGAGGAGCCCCTCCAGAATCTGCGTGGCCTGGGGACAGACGCGGAACGCCTCGGGATTGGGCCAGGGGATGTGCCAGAACTGGGCCGTCACGACGTCGGGGCGCTTCTCCCTGATCAGCCGTGAAAGAATCGCAAAATGGTAGTCCTGGATAAAGACGAATCCCGGCCGGCCTTCGAGCTCCTCGATGACGGCCTCGGCGAATCGGGCATTGACCTCTTGATAGATCTTCCAGTCCGCCTCGCGAAAGACCGGACGAACATGCACGATATGGCAGAGCGGCCAGAGACCTTCGTTGGCGTAACCGTAATAGAACCTCTCCTCCTCTTCCTTGCTGAGCCAGACCCTCCGGAGGACGTATCTTGGGTCCCCCGGCGGAACGGCGACATGGTCCTGCGCATCGACGACGTCCCGGTCGGCATCTCCCAGGCCGGCTGCGATCCAGGTTCCGCCGCAAGCCCGGATGACCGGGTCGAGGGCCACGGTCATGCCGCTGGCCGGGGTGATGCAGCGGATCCCTTCATCGGCGTAGACATGGATGTAGGGTTCGCGGTTCGAGACGATGATGAACTTCTGGCCGCCGATCTTATCGGCGACCGCTTGCTGCAGGCTTTCGCGGTTCCAAGCCATGCTTATCCCCCCGTCTTCCGGATCTGCACCGTCCGGATAGGGAAGGGTATCTCGATGCCCTCGCGGGCGAAGCGCTCGCGCAGGCTCTTGACGAACTCGTGCTTGATCAGGAACCGATCGACGAATCGGCCGGCCCGGAGGATGACGGTGCACAGGATGGCGAAATCGCCGAACGTGTGAAAGCGGACGAACGGGGTGAAATCGGCAACGCCGCCGGGAACGCTGGACATGATATCCTTGGCCACGTCGACGATGACCTCTTCGCACCTGTTCAGGTCGGTATCGTAGGCCACTCCGACGTCGACGAGGACGGCTGAATCGCTGGCCGGGAGGTCGAAGTTGGTCACGATCGCCGAGGCCAGCTTGTTGTTGGGAACGATGATGAGGTTGCCGGCCAGGACTTCGATGGTCGTATTCCTCCAAGTGATGTCTCGCACGTAGCCTTCCTCGCCCGACTCGAGCTTGACATAATCGCCCGACCGGACCTTCCGGGAAGCCAGGACGTGGATTCCGGCGAAGAGATTGGACAGCGTGTCTTGAAGGGCCAGAGCGACGGCCAATCCCCCGACGCCCAGAGCCGTGATGAGGGGGGTCACGGAGATCTTGAGGTAATCGAGGATGACAAGCAGGCCGAGGATGTAAACCAGCACGGCCGTCAGGTTTTGGAGGAGAGATATCGGGAATCCAGTCGTCCGGCTGAGGGCGAGGGAGACATACCCCACGGACAGCCGGCTCGCTAAATGC
>CAZFTV010000164.1:0-4386 GCA_964521765.1 uncultured Eubacteriales bacterium | reverse complement strand
GGCTGCCCGGACGGAGCGGGCCTTCAAATGGAAGGCTCGTGGATCAAGGCTCGGACGGGAACCCGGGAAGAAGCGCCGCGACCATGTGGTCGTGGCCGGCTTCGGCCTCAACGGCCGGAATCTGGCCCATGTGCTCAAGGAGGCGGGCATTCCCTACGTCATCCTGGAGCTCAATCCCGAGACCGTGCACCAGGCGGCGCTGGAAGGCGAACCCATAATCTTCGGCGACGCGTCGAGCCGGACGATTCTCAAGGAGGCGGGCATCGAGCGGGCGAAGGGAATGGTCATCGCCATTTCCGACCCGGCCATGACCCGCCGCGCGGTCCGCGCGGCGAGGGACATGAACAAGGGCGCTTTTCTTATCGTCCGGACGCGCTACGCATCGGAAATCGACGGGCTCTTCAGCCTCGGGGCCGACGACGTCATCCCCGAGGAATTCGAAACCTCGATCGAAATTTTCACCCGCGTTCTGGAAAAACTCTTCATTCCCAAGAATATCATCGACGCCCAGGTCAAAGTTCTCAGGGGCGAGTGTTACGGAATCCTGCGCGGCTCCTGCTCGGCCGTCAGGCCCTCCCTGGAGAAAATCGCCGACTTCATGGCCGCCGGGACGGCCGAGACATTTTATGTCGCCAAGGGGGCTTGGCCGGCCGGGAAAAAATTGAAAACCATCGACCTGAGAAAAAAGACGGGCGCGACGCTCATCGCCGTGGTCAGGGGCGACCGGTCTTTCACCAGCCCGGGAGCCGATTTCACGGTTGAAGAGGGCGACACCCTGGTCCTGGTGGCCAACCACCGGGACATGAGCAGAGCCTTCAGATTCCTCACGACGGGCGAGGCGGGGAATCCGGCCGCCGGTTGCATTGGCCATTTTGACATGATAGATTAATTTTTTCGATTCATAGAGTACCGTTCAGGCGCATGACCAAGACCGCAGTCATCCTGGCCGCCGGCATGGGGACGCGCCTGCGCGCCGTGGTCGGGCTCAGGCCAAAAGGCCTGCTCCCCTGGGAGGGGAAAACTCTCATCGAGCACTCCCTCGACCGCCTGGCCGGAGCTGACGTCGAGAGGGTGGTCATGGCCGTCGGTTTCGAAGCCGAGCAATACAGGCTGAACCTGAAGCGCTTTCCCCTGCCCGTGGAATTCGTCCTCAACCAAGATTACGCCGCGACAGGCAGCATGCATTCGCTCGCCCTGTGCCGGGAGAAGCTCCGCGAGGATTTTTTTCTGCTCGAATCCGACCTGCTCTATGAGCAGCGCGCCCTCGACGCGCTCCATCGGTCTCCCGAGCGCGACCTCGTGCTCCTTTCCGGACCGACTCAGGCCGGGGACGAAGTCTACGTTTACGGCGCAGATAGCATCCTCCAGGCGGTTTCAAAAAACCGCCTCGACCTTCCCCTGCTCGGAGAGCTGGTGGGCATTTCCAAGGTCAGCCGGACGCTATTCGGCCTCATGTGCCGCCACTACGCTTCCCGGACCATCGACCCGAAATACGATTACGAACACTGCCTGGCGGATGTCAGCTCCCTCCACCCCATCCGGACCGTCAAGGTCGAGGACCTGGCCTGGGTGGAGATCGACGGCCCCGAGCATCTGGAGAGGGCGGAGCGCGTCGTCGGTCCGCGCCTCCGCGCGGGGGCGTGAAGGGCATGGTCAAGCGAAACATCCTGCTCAACCCCGGTCCGGCCACGACCACCGACACGGTCAAACAGGCCCTGGTCGTCCCGGATATATGCCCCCGCGAGCAGGAATTCGGCGAGGTGGCCCTCGACGTCGAGCGCAAGCTCGTCCGGGTCGTCGAGGGGGGCGAGGACTATACGGCCGTTATGCTCGCCGGCTCGGGGACCGCAGCCATGGAGGCCGCGCTGACCTCGGCCCTCGGCCCGGAAGACAAGGTTCTTATCGTGGACAACGGCGCCTACGGCCGCCGGGCCCGCCGGATCGCCGAAATTCACCGCATGCCCCATGCGGTCTACGAGATCGCCTGGGGCGACTATCCGGATATCGAAGCCGCGCGCCGCATTCTCGAAGGCGACCGGCGCCTGACCCATTTTTTCCTCGTCCATCACGAGACGACCACGGGCATGCTCAACCCCCTGCCCGAATTCCTCGAGCTCGGCCGGGAGTTCGGCCTGGTTTCGATCGTGGACGCCATGTCCTCCTACGCCGGGCTGCCCATCGACCTGCGCCGTATGCCAGTCGATTATCTTCTTTCCGCATCCAACAAGTGCATCCAGGGCATGGCCGGCCTGAGCTTCGTCATCAGCCGCAAGGAAACGCTGGCCAAGACCGGGGATTTCCCCAAGCGGACGCTCTATCTCGACCTCCATTCCGCCGACCAGCACCTTCGCGGAACAGGCCAGTTCCCCTTCACTCCTCCGGTTCAGGTCATCTACGCCCTGCGCCGGGCCCTCGACGAGTTTTTCGCCGAGGGACAGGAAGCCCGCACCAGGCGTTACGTCCGCTGCTACGAGGAGCTCATGACCGGACTGGCCGACGCGGGGCTGGAATGCCTGCTCCCCGCCCGGCAGCATTCGAAGCTGTTGACGGCCGTCCTGGAGCCTAGAGTCCCCGGCTACAGCTTCAGGGATTTCCACGACCGCTGCTACAGCCAAGGGGTGACGATCTATCCCGGCAAAGCCGCCAAGAAGGACACGTTCCGCGTCGCCAACATCGGCGCCATCGACTATCGGGACATGCGAGTCTTCAACGGCCTGATGAAAGAATACTTTGGGAGGATCCTATGACCCCCCGAAAAACGACCCGGCTCAAGAACCTCATCCTCAGCCCCGACCTGGAATTCCTCATGGAAGCCCACAACGGCCTCTCGGCCAAGATCGTCGAGGAGGCGGGGTTCCGGGGCATCTGGGGCAGCGGCCTGACCCTGTCCGCCGCCCTGGGGGTGAGGGACAACAACGAGGCCAGTTGGACCCAAGTGTTGGAGATCATGGAATTCATGAGCGACATCACCTCGATCCCCATCCTCCTCGACGGGGACACGGGCTACGGCAATTTCAACAACATGATGCGGCTGGTCAAGAAGCTCGAGCAGCGGGGTATCGCCGGCGTGTGCATCGAGGACAAGCTCTTTCCCAAGACCAACAGCTTCCTGCGCGGTACGGCCCAGCCCTTGGCCGACACGGACGAGTTCTGCGGCAAGATCATGGCCGGGAAAGACGCGCAAACGGACGACGACTTCGTCATCGTCGCCCGGGTGGAAGCCCTCATCGCCGGCTGGGGCCTCAAGGAGGCGCTGCGCCGGGCGGAGGCCTACCGCCGGGCCGGGGCGGACGCCATCCTCATCCACTCAAAAAAAACCATCCCGGATGAAATCTTCGCCTTCCTCGACGAATGGGCCGGCCGCCATCCCGTGGTCCTGGTCCCGACCAAATACTACACCACCCCCACCGAGGAGTTTCGCAAGCGCCGCGTCTCGGTCTGCATCTGGGCCAACCATCTGGCCCGAGGCGCCATAAGAAAAATGCAGGAGGTCGCCCGCCAGATCCGCGAGGATGAGAACCTCCTGGCCGTGGAGGACCAGGTCGTTCCAGTCAGCGAGATCTTCCGCCTCCAGGGAGACGACGAGCTCAAGGAAGCCGAAAAAAAATACCTGACCACCAGGGGCGGCGAATATACGGCCGTCATCCTGGCGGCCAGCCAGGGCAGCCTGGGACGGCTGACGGAAAACATCCCCAAGACCATGCTCCGCGTCGGCCAGAAGTCCATCCTCGAGCATTCCGTGGACGCCCTGCGGGAGAAGGGCGTGAAAAAGATCGTGGTCGTGGCCGGCTACAAACGGGAGGCCGTGCGCCTCCCGGACATCGAGGTCGTGGCGAACCCCGACTTCGCCTCGACCACCGAGCTCGACTCCCTGGCCCGGGCGCTGGAGCGCGTGGATACAGGCTGCCTGGTCATCTTCGGCGACATCGTCTACCGCAAGTATTTCCTGGACATCCTGCTCAATACAGGCGGAGAGGCGGCGCTCATCGTCGACTCGTCAGCGGGCCGCGTTCCGGATGACGACGCCAACTATTACGTCTTCGCCTCCAAGCCCAATCACTCGAGCGCTCTGTTCGAGGACGACATCGTCCTGAAAAAAGCAGTCTACGGCCCCCGGCCGCCGGACTGCCAGGGCGAATGGACGGGCATGCTGAAGCTCGAGCCCGCCGGAGCGGCCAGGGCCAAGACGTATATCGCCGCCAAGCGCTCCACGCCCCAATGGAACGAGCTGCGCATCATCGACATGCTCAACGCCCTGGCCGCCGAGGGCCTCGCGGTCCGCGTACAATACGTCACGGGCAACTGGGCGGACGTCAACAACCTCACCGACCTGCACAGCGCCCAGCAGCTGGAGCGATGATCGAGGCCCGCGAGTTTCTCGAACGG
>CAZFTV010000163.1:0-4387 GCA_964521765.1 uncultured Eubacteriales bacterium | reverse complement strand
TTGCCTTCGATTCCATCGAGACGCCCTGGGGCCGGAGGGACAAGATCGTCGGCGGCTCCGGGACCTACTGCGCCCTGGCCGCCAGCTTCTTCACCCGGCCCAAGGTCGTGGGCGTCGTGGGCCGGGATTTTCCGGCGGCGGCCCTGAATTTGTTCCGCCGGCGCGGCATCGACCTTAAGGGCGTCGAAGTCAGGCCGGGCAAGACGTTCTTCTGGGAGGGGCGCTACGGCAAGGACCCCAACCTCCGCACAACGATCCGGACCGAGCTGAACGTTTTCAAGGATTTCCGTCCCGTCCTTCCCGAGTCCTACCGCCGGGCGGACATCCTCTTCCTGGCCAACATCGACCCCGACCTCCAGGAGGAGATTCTCAACCAGGCCAGGAATCCCCGGCTGGTGGCCATGGACACGATCGAGCTCTGGATCAAGACCAAGCGCCGGGCCCTGCTTGAGGTCCTGCGCCGCGTGGATGTTTTCTTCTCCAATGACCAGGAGGTCAGGATGCTCACCGGCGAAATCAACCTGGTGAGGGCCGGGCGCGCTCTCCTGGAGAAGGGCCCTCGCTGGGTGGTCATCAAAAAGGGCGAGCACGGCGTCCTCGCCCTGGGCCGCGGCCATTCTTTCTGCCTGCCGGGCAATCCGACCGAAACCGTGACGGACCCGACCGGGGCCGGGGACAGCTTCGCGGGCGGATTTCTCGGCTCCCTCGACCGCGACGGCCGCGCCGACGGCCGCTCGATCCGCCGCGCCGCAGCCTTCGGCAGCGTCATGGCTTCTTTCGCCATCGAGGACTTCGGCGTCGAACGCTTCAAAAAGCTCAGACGGAGCGATATCGAGGAGCGGTACCGCTGCTTCAAGAATCTCGTTCGGTTCTAATGAAGGAGGACGACTCCCCATGAAAATGCCCGTGGAACCCTATCGCATCAAGGTCGTGGAAAGCATCCGTCGCGTTTCACGCCGAGAGCGCGAAGCGGCCCTTCGCCGAGCCGGCTTCAACGTCTTCAACCTCCCCGCCGACAAGGTGTTCATCGACCTCCTGACCGACTCGGGGACTACGGCCATGAGCGATAAGCAGTGGTCGGGGTTGATGATCGGAGACGAGTCCTATGCCGGAGCCAGGAGCTTTTTCACGCTGGAGAAAACCGTTCGTCGCGTCTTCGGCTTCAAGCACGTCATCCCCACCCATCAGGGACGGGCGGCCGAGCGGATCCTGTTTCAGGCCCTGGTCCGCAAAGGCGACACGGTCCCGAGCAACATCCATTTCGACACAACGCGGGCCAACGTCGAGGTCCTGGGCGCCGAGGCGCTCGACCTGGCTGTCCGGGAAGCCTACGACCCCGATGCCGACCTGCCCTTCAAGGGCAACATGGATGTCGGGCGCCTGGAGGAGGTCATCCGGCGCCTGGGCCGGAAGCGCATTCCGCTGGTCATGCTGACCATCACCAACAACAGCGGCGGCGGCCAGCCGGTGTCCATGGACAACATCCGCCGGGTCCGCGATGTCTGCCGGAAACAAGGAATCCCTTTCTTCTTCGACGCCTGCCGGTTTGCGGAGAACGCCCATTTCATCAGGGAGCGGGAGAAAGGATACGGCCGCAAGTCCGTGGCCGACATCGCTCTCGAGGCCTTTTCCCACGCTGACGGCGTAACGATGAGCGCCAAGAAGGACGCCCTGGTCAACATCGGGGGGTTTATCGCCTTGAACGACGGCCGCCTGGCCGACCGCCTCAAGGAGGCGCTCATCATCAGCGAGGGATTTCCCACCTACGGCGGCCTGGCCGGCCGCGACCTGGAGGCCATCGCCCGGGGGCTGGACGAGGTCCTGGAAGAAGACTATTTGGATCACCGCATCGAACAGGTCCGCTATCTGGCCGCCCTCCTTGAAAAGGAAGCCGTCCCCGTCTTCAAACCCTGCGGAGGCCACGCCGTTTACGTCCTGGCCGACCGCTTTCTGCCCCACATTCCCCGGAATCGGTACCCCGGCTGGGCCCTGACGGCGGCGATATATCGGGAAGCCGGCATCCGGGCCGTGGAAATCGGGGGCGTGATGTTCGGCCGAAAGGGGAAAAACGGCAGAGAGGTATTTCCGGCCTTGGAGCTCGTCCGCCTGTGCGTGCCCCGCCGTGTTTACACCGTCTCCCACCTCCATTATATCGCCGTGGCGATGGCCGCGCTGCTGAAAGAGCGGGACAGGATCCGGGGCTTCAAGATCGTCTCCCAATCTCCCCAGCTGCGGCATTTTACGGCCCGGCTCGAAGAAGTGTAGTCCAAATTGACTGATTCTATCCGGTTGCTGTAAAATATTCCGTTAGAGGACGTCCTCCCGGAAGGAGGGAGCGCCTTTTCTTGAATGACATCCGGCCGAAGCGGCTGTTTTTCGTTTTTAAGGAGTCTATCATGCCCGACGACAAGCCCGTAGCCAATCCCCAGGTGATCCTCAGAGAGGAATTCGACGACTGGGCGGTCCTCTTCGACCCGGACACGGCCCAGGGTTTTGCCCTCAACCCGGTGGGCGTTCTCATCTGGAAGCAGCTCGACGGGAAACATGATATCCGGGACATCGTCCGCGTCGTCCGGGAGAATTGCGAAGACGTCTCCGAAGAAGTCGAGGAGCACTGCCGGGAATTCGTCGACAACCTGACAAAACAGGGCCTGGCCGGATTCGAGATTGCGAATGGCTAAGGACGAAAGCCGCCGCGGCCTTCGGGTCATGCGCACCCCGAAGTCCGTGGACATCGACATCACGGACCGCTGCAATCTTCGCTGCAAGTACTGTTATTTTTTCACCAGCCCGGCCGACATCAAGACCGACCTGCCGCTCGAGGAGTGGCTCCGGTTTTTCGAGGAGCTCAAGCATTGCGCCGTGACCGAGGTCTGCCTCGCCGGCGGGGAGCCGTTTATCCGCGAGGACCTCAAGGACATCCTGGAGGGAATCATACGCAACCGCATGCGGTTCAGCATCCTGTCGAACGGCACGCTCATCACCGAGGAGATGGCCCGGTACCTCGCCTCGACGCCCCGCTGCAATTACGTCCAGGTTTCGCTCGACGGTTCGGGGCCCGAGACCCACGACGCTTGCCGGGGGAGCGGCGCATTCGACATGGCTGTCGCGGGCCTCCGGAGACTTCAAAAGCACAAGGTTTCCGTCGCCGTACGCATGACCATCCACCGGAAGAACGTGCGCGACCTGGAGGCCGCCGCCCGCCTGCTTCTCGAGGACCTGGGGCTCAGCGGTTTTGGAACGAATTCGGCGGGTCACATGGGGCTCTGCCAGAAAAACAAGGAGCAGGTTGAGCTCACCACCGAGGAGCGCGAGCTGGCCATGAGGACGCTCATCGAACTGAACAAAAAATACGGCGGCCGGATCAGCGCCACGGCCGGGCCGTTGGCCGAGGGGAGAATGTGGTCCGAGATGGAGCGGGCGCGCCGAGCGGGCCTCGCCTCGCTCCCCGAGGGCGGCCGGCTCACTGCCTGCGGATGCATATTCACGAAGATTGCGGTTCGGACCGACGGGGTCATCGTGCCCTGCAATATGCTCAGCCACATCGAGCTCGGCCGCATCAACCGCGACCGCCTGGATGAAGTCTGGAGGAACCACCCCGAGCTGTGGAAGCTCAGGGAGCGGCGGTTCATCCCCCTCACCCGTTTCGAATTCTGCCGCGGCTGCGAGTACCTGAACTATTGCACCGGCAACTGTCCGGCCCTGGCCTATTCCCTCCGGGGGGAAGTCGACCATCCCAGCCCGGACGGCTGTCTTCGCAAATTTCTGGCCGAGGGCGGCCGCCTGCCAGAGGAAGACATCCTTGAGTCCTGACCATCCGCCCTCCGGGGATAGGAGCACGGCTTGTCCCGTTGTCCGATATCCCCTGACCCAGCTGTATTTCTACCTGACCGAGGGGTGCAACCTGGCTTGTCGCCACTGCTGGATCGCGCCCAAGCTTCAGCAGGGCGAGACGGTCTATCCCATGCTCGATTTCGACCTCATGCCTTTCATTCTCCGCCAGGCCAAGCCGCTCGGGCTTCAGAGCGTCAAACTCACCGGCGGCGAGCCGCTAATGCACCCGAAAATCTTCTCCATCCTCGAACACGTCCGCTCCGAGGACCTGGGCTGCACGGTCGAGACGAACGGCGTGCTTTGCACACCGGATCTGGCCCGGGAGCTGGCCCGGCAGAAGAACTGTTTCGTTTCGGTCAGCCTGGACGGGGCCGACGCCGAGACCAATGAGTGGGTGCGGGGCATCCCCGGTTGTTTTGACGCGGCCGTCCGCGGCGATGATGCGGGAGCGCGGCGCGAGAAGCGAGGAGCTGCCGAGATGACTGCCTGGTTTGGGGCTCCGGTCCAGCTGAAGGAAGACCCAGCGCTCCTGCGCGGCAAGGGCCGCTATGCC
>CAZFTV010000162.1:0-4390 GCA_964521765.1 uncultured Eubacteriales bacterium | reverse complement strand
CGCGGCCTGATGGGCGCCGTCAACGGCCGGACGAAGGACGGCCGGCCGCTCCCGAGCCAGCAGGCCGAGGAAGTCTGGGTGGGAACGGCCTATGTCCTGGCCGCCCACTGCGTGCTCTGCGGGTTGCGCGAGGAAGCCCTGCGCATCGCCTACGGGCTTTACCATGTGGTGTACTGTCCCTTTGGGCAGGGCTACTTTTTCAAGACCCCCGAGGCTTACCTGGACCCCGACGAATCCGTTTGGAACAACCCCGCCGCGAAGAACGGCGACCGCCTGTTCCGGGCCCTGAAATATATGCGGCCCGGCGCGGTATGGGCCCTTTACGAGGCCCTGTTGAAAATCGGCCCCTGACGGGTTATCTTAGTTACTCATGGCTCGGAATCAAAAGAAGATGCGGAGAGCTGTCGCGATCGCCGGCGGCTGCCTGCTGGCGTCGGCCGCACTTTGGCTTTTCCTGCGGCCGGAAAGGGAACCCTCTGAGAGGATCGCGGACCTCTGGTCCCAGGCCGGTGTGGATAAGCCCAACGTCGTCCTGATCACGCTCGACACCACCCGGGCGGACCATATCGGCTGCTATGGCTATGCGGGTGCCAGGACACCCCGCCTCGACGCCCTGGCCGGGCGGGGCATTCTCTTCGAGCAGGCGGCCACCTCCTCCCCGCTGACGCTCCCGGCCCACTGTTCGATCCTGACGGGAATGTACCCGACCTACCACGGCGTGCGGGTCAACGGGAACACGGCCCTGAGCGAGGAACAGACCACGATCGCCGAGGTCCTTTCCCCAAAGGGTTATGCCTGCGGAGCCTTTATCGGCGCCTTTGTCCTGGACGGCCGCTGGGGACTCAGGCAGGGGTTCGAGCTTTACGACGACAAGTTTGACCTGAAAAAATACAAGCACATCGATCTCGGCGCCATCCAACGGCCGGGCAATCAGGTGATGGACGCCGCCTTGGGCTGGATGCAGGAACAAACAGACAAACCGTTCTTTGCCTGGGTTCACCTTTACGACCCGCACACTCCCTATGAGCCTCCGGAACCCTATCTTTCGGAGTTTGCTCCCCGGGGCCTCGCCGGCCTCTATGACGGCGAAATCGCCTTCATGGATGAGCAGGTCGGGCGGTGTGTCGACTGGTTGGAGAAGAGCGGCCTGGCCAAGAACACAATCCTGATTTTGATCGGCGACCATGGAGAGGGATTGGGAAGCCATGGCGAGGGAACGCACGGCTACTTCATTTATGATTACGCGGTCCATGTTCCGTTGATCGTCGTCACCCCGTTCGAGAAGCTCCGGGGAATTCGCGTTTCTTCCCAGGTCCGCGCCGTCGATGTCTTTCCCACCCTGCTGGAGCTGACGGGGGTCGCGCCGGCGGTCCAATCCCAGGGCCGGTCGCTCGTTCCGCTGATCGTCCGGCCGTCGAAAAAAGAAGAGGGTTATGCCTATGCAGAATCCCTGACTCCCAGCCTCCAGTTCGGCTGGAGCCCGCTCCATTCCCTGCGGACGCCGCGCTACAAATACATCGATGCGCCCAAGGCCGAGCTCTATGACCTCGCGCAGGATGCCGACGAACAGACCAACCTCTCCGGGAGCAATTCAGGGCTTGTCCGGGAAATGAAGGCGGAGCTCCAGCGTCTCATGGCCGAGACGAGCCGGGGCGCGCCGACTCCGCAGGCGGCCAACCTGGACAAGGAGACTATGGAAAGGCTCTCTGCTCTCGGCTATATAGGCGCTCCGGTTTCAGCGAGAAAACCGGCCGGCCGGGGCCCCCTGGCCGACCCCAAGGACAAGCTGGCGGTCTTCCAGGCGGTCCCCGCCGCGGGCGAACTGGTGCTGGAGGAGAAGTACGCCGAGGCCGCCGCCCGGATTGAATCGGCGCTCCGGGATGAGCCGATGATCCCCCAGGCCCTCCTGGTTCTTTCCACCTGTTATGTCGAGCTGGGGAGAAGCGAGGAGGCGAAAGCCAAGCTTGAGCTCATCCTGAAGGAGGACCCGGAGAGCATCCCCGCCCTGATCAGCATGGCCAACATCCTGCTGGAAGAGCGGAAGAACGAGGACGTCATCGCCCTCTGCAAGCGGACGCTCTCTTTGGACGAGCGAAACACGCAGGCGCAGATGCTCATCGGCGAGGTTCTGTTGGGAGAGTTGAAGTACGGCGAAGCTCTCCCTTACCTGGAGAGGACGGTCGAGATCCAGCCGAAGGTCCTCCGCAGCCGCCTCACCCTGGCCGCCTGCCTGGTGGGTCTTAAACATTACGACCGGGCGGAGGCCGAGCTCCGGCTGGTCATCCAGGAAGCTCCGAAGTTTCCGCTGGCCTTTTTCAACCTCGGGCTTCTCTATGAAGAACAGGGGAGGGTCGAAGAGGCCCGGGCGGCCTATGTCGAGGAAGTCAGCAGCTATCCCGGGGAGTTCAAAGCCCGGTTCAACCTGGGGAAGCTTCTCTTCAAGATCGGAGACAGGGCCGGTTCCCTGGAGCAGATGCGGGAGGTGGTCAAGCTCACGCCGAAACTGGCGGAAGGCCATCTTCTCCTGGCTCGCGGCCTGCTCCATGAGGATGTCCCGCTCGACGAGATCCAAAGGGAAGTCGAGACGGGACTCTCCCTGGCCGAGACGGCCGAACTCAAGGCCCTCGGCTACTTCCTCCTGGCTGATATCTTCAACCGCCGCCACGATCCCGAAAAAATGAACGAGGCCCTGAGAAAAGCCAATTCCTTTAAAACAAGATAGGAGAGAAATATGAAACATCCCCTTCGGCAGGCCTTGCTGGCCCTGGTCGTTCTCGTGATCCTGGCCCAGGCCGGCCCCGCTTACGGCCAGTACCGCGAGTATTATTTCTTGGGCCAAGTCCTTGATATTTATAAAAACCCCCTCCCCGGCGTCGATATCACGCTCCGGGATGTGGCGACGAGCCGGAGTTACAGTTTCAAGACCAACGCCCGCGGCGAGTTCAAGTTCGCCGGCTTGCCCCACGGGGTTTACACGGTCGTCTTTAAAAAGGACGGCTACGCCAAAAAAGAGGACGAGTGGCGGTTCGAGACTCCCCAGGAAAACATGCAAAAAGTGGAGATCCCCCCCGTGACGCTCGTCTCCGAGGAGCAGGTCCAGGAAGCACAGCGTCTGAAGGAAATGCAGGGTGTCGTCAAGGAGGCTGCCGATAAAATCGGTCAGAAGGATTTTGATGGGGCCCTGGTCCTCCTCAAAGGGGCGCTGGAAAAAGACCCTAAGGATGTCAACGCGAGGTATCTCCTCGGGCTCAGCTATTCCCGGAAGAAGATGTACCCGGAGGCGGTCGAGGCCTTGACTCAGGTTATTCAATCCAGCCCCAAGTTCCCGCCGGCCTATTTTGAATTGGCCATCTGCTACCAGCAGCAGGACGACCTCGGCAAGGCCCTCGAGTTCTATGGGAAAACCCTGGACCTGGACCCCAACAACCCGGACGCCGCCTACAATTCCGGCCTGATTCTCTTCGGGCAGAACCGGATGGAGGAAGCCCTGGGCTTCTTTGAAAGGGCCCTGGCCCTGAGGCCGGATGATTCCGTTTATCTGGAGATGGCCGGGCGGTGCTACATCAACCAGGCCAACTATGAAAAAGCCATAGACTGCCTGGAAAAAGCGAAAGCGGGATATACTGACCAGGAGAGGATCAAATTCCTGGACGACCTCATCTCCAAGCTGAAGGAACAGATCAAGGAATAGGGATTCCCTCCGCGGAGACCGGGGCTTGACAAGTCAGGACACAAAGTTATATTACTTTTAGGGGAGAGTGGGAGTCTGAATTGCGCACGCTCTATATGAATAAAAAAAATATCCGAATGGAGGGCGAATCGAGAGAGAAGTCTGAGAGAAAGGCTGAGGGGTGTTTCTGCCGGGGCATCCGGGAGAAACAGGGTTTGAGGCAAGATTTAATAAGGAGGGACGATGCATAGGATCAACAAGATCTTCATTGTCACCGGGTTCCTCGCTCTATGCCTTACCGCTTACAGCGTGCACCCTGTTTGGGCGCAGTCCGTCCTCGAAGGAAAAATTACGGGAACGGTGAGCGACGACAAGGGTGAGCTGCTTCCCGGAGCGACTGCGGAGCTCACGGGCCCCAGCATCATGGGCAAGCGCTCCGCGGTCACAACGGCAAAGGGCGTGTTCGTTTTTCTCAATGTGCCTCCCGGGAAATTAAAGCTCACCGTGGCTTTGGCCGGGTTCAAGACCTACATTCAGGAGGATGTTATCCTCAGCGCGGGCAGCGCGGTCGAGCTCAGGGTGATCATGGAGCTGGGAGCGATCGAGGAACAAGTGACCGTAGTTGCAGCCAGCCCGATCGTCGACGTCAAGACCTCGACGGTCGATTCCCGGCTTGAAAAAGAGATGCTGGCCAGGCTGCCGACCTCCCGCGACGCGTTC
>CAZFTV010000161.1:0-4409 GCA_964521765.1 uncultured Eubacteriales bacterium | reverse complement strand
CTTCACTAAATGTCTTTACGCCACGATGAACTAAGAGATTAGCTATCACCATGTTAACATTTAATGCAGCTGAAAGGTGCTTGATTTCGTTTATATCCCCCTGTGGTTTGAAACTCCAGTTTTTCTCCATGCGTCGCCTTTCTGCTGTCAATTGCAGCAAATAATTAATGCAAAGATAAGAATTGACAAATGATAAGTACTATAAATTAAGGAGGCTCCTTACATTTTTTTAATTATCTGATAAAAAAAAGCACAATATGAGCTAATGACCGGGAGGAGGGATGAGGCGGCATATCCCTCCCTCCGGTCGCAGCCTGAGCCATTCGATTGACTTTAACTCTACTGTTCTGGTAAGAAAGATAGTGAAGGAGTTGTGCTGCATCAGGACGGGCCATGATAAAAAAATCCTACCTGCTTTCCCCCGGTCCGACTCCGCTACCCGAAGAGGTTCTTGCGGCGGCTGCCGAGCCTCTCATCCACCACCGCACACCGGAGTTTTCCTCCCTGTTTCTTGAGGTCGTCGAGGGGCTGAAGTACGTCTTCGGCACCAAAGAAGAGGTTTACATCCTGACCTGCTCGGGCACGGGCGCCATGGAAGCGGCCGTGGTCAATGTTCTCTCCCCGGGAGACAAGGTCCTGTCCATAAGCGGCGGAAAATTCGGCGAACGCTGGGCCCGCATCTGCCGGGCGTACGGCCTTGAGGTCCGGGAGATCGTCCTGGAATGGGGCCGTGATTTTCCAAAACAGAAGCTGGCGGCTGAGCTTGGTTCCGCGCCCGGAATCAAGGCCGTCTTCGCCACCCTGTCCGAAACGTCCACGGGGGCCCTGTTCGACATCCAAGGCTACAGTGAGGTCGTTTCAAGAACGGAAGCCCTGTTGGTCGTGGACGGCATTTCCGGCCTGGGGGCCGCTCCCTGTCCCATGGACGAGTGGAAGGTGGACGTCCTGATCTCCGCCTCACAGAAATCGTTCATGTCGCCGCCGGGGCTGGCTTACATCTCCCTCAGCCCCAGGGCCTGGACGATGGCCGAAAAAGCCGAGCTTCCCCGGTTTTACTTCGATCTCAGGAAAGCAAGGATCAGCCTGGCCGAAAAGACCTCCCCCTGGACTCCGGCCATCTCCCTGATCCTTCAACAGAAAAAAGCCCTGGAACGCATCAAGTCCATGGGGCTCGAGGATCTGATCGAGCATCACCGCATCCTGGCCGACGCCGTGCGCGCCGGCGTCCGGGCGCTGGACTTGGAGCTTCTCGCCGAGAAGCCGGGCAACATCCTCACGGCGGTCAAGGTCCCCCCGGGAGTGGACGGCAGGACTCTGGTCAAGACCATGCAGTCCAGATTCGGCGTCATCATCGCCGGCGGCCAGGACCCCTACAAGGGCAAGATCTTCCGCATCGCCCACCTAGGCTATATGGGCGGGTTCGACGTCATCACCGCTCTGTCCGCGCTGGAAATGACTCTTTCAGGGTTGAAATATTCCTTTCGGGCCGGAGACTCCCTGCGGGCCGCCCAAGACGTTTTAGAGGAGAAATGGACATGAAAAAAATCCTTTTAGCCGACGCCCTGAACAAGGAAGCGACGGAGAAGCTGAAGGCGATACCGGGTTTCGAGGTCGTCCAGAAGACCGGTATGGATGAAGCCGAGCTGGTCAAGACCATCCCCGGATTCAACGCCATCGTCGTCCGCAGCGCGACAAAGGTGACGCGCAAGGCCGTTGAAGCCTCCCGGGGGCTGGAAATCATCATCCGGGCAGGGATCGGGCTGGACAACATCGACGCCGCTGCGGCCAAGGAGAAAGGCATTCCCGTGGTCAACACTCCGGCCGCCACGTCGATCTCCGTGGCCGAGCACACTTTCGGCCTGATGCTGGCCGCCGTCCGGAAGCACGGCCCGGCCAACCTGTCCATGAAAGCCCATAAATGGGAGAAGAAGCTGTTTTCCGGGACGGAGCTTTTCGGCAAAACGCTGGGCCTTATCGGCTGCGGCCGGATCGGACAGGAAGTGGCCCGCCGGGCCGTAGCCTTCGGCATGAAGGTCATCGCCTCCGACATCATCGACATCAAGTGCGACATGGACATCGAGCAGGTGCCCCTGGATGAGCTTCTCGGCCGGGCGGACATCATCTCCCTCCACCTGCCCAAGACCGATCAGTCGAAAAATATAATCGGAGCCGCCGCCTTCGCCAAGATGAAGCCGGGCGTCGTCCTGGTCAATGCCGCCCGGGGCGGGGTGGTGGACGAGAAAGCCCTGCTCGAGGCCTTGAACTCAGGGCGGGTCCGCGCCGCCGCTCTTGATGTCTTCGATAAAGAGCCTGTCGAGGACTTCAGTCTTATAGACCATCCCAATGTCATCGCCACGCCCCACATCGGCGCCGCGGCGGAGGAGGGCCAGAACAGGGCCGGCCTGGAAGTGGTGCGCATTCTCAGGGAAAAACTCGCGGCCTAGGACGGTCTCTCTGCCGGGTCCTGTCGCCTCCCGGCAGCGGACGCGGAGCGCCCGGCTTGAGCGACGGCCAGGAGATTTCAGGGAAGGAAACAAAACAGATGGCTGAACCCATTGACCGAATCCATTATCTCGACAACAACGCCACGACGCCCATCGACCCCGAAGTCGCGGAAGTCATGGCGGAATTCCTGCGCCGCCGCTTCGGCAACCCCTCCTCCCTCTACCCCCTCGGCCGCGAAGTCAAAGAGCTGATCACCGAAGCCCGGGAGGAAGTGGCCCGGGTGCTGGGAGCCGTGCGTTCGGAGGTCGTTTTCACCGGCTCGGGAACGGAAGCGGACAATTTCGCCATCCAGGGCGCGCTCGACGCCTTTCCGGAAAAAAGGGAGCTCATCGTTTCCGCCGTCGAGCACCCCGCCGTCCTGGAAACGGCCAGGTATGCTGAGCACAAGGGTTATGGGGTCAAATTCATTCCCGTTGACAAGGACGGCGTCATCGACCTGGATTTCCTGCGGGACGCCGTGTCGACCCGGACGGCTCTCGTCTCGGTTATGCATGTCAACAACGAACTGGGCACGATCGAGCCCGTCCCCGAAGCCGCGCGGATCGCCTATGAACACGACACCCTTTTCCACACCGACGCCGTGCAGTCATTCGGCAAGCTCGCCTTCAAGGCTGCGGACCTGAACGCGGACCTTCTGTCCGTCTCAGCGCACAAGATCTACGGGCCCAAGGGAGTGGGCGCGCTCTATATCCGCAAAGGGACGGACATCCGGCCCTTCCTTCATGGGGGACACCAGGAGCGCGGGCTGAGGGCCGGCACGGAAAATACGGCCGGCATCGTCGGCTTCGGCCGGGCGGCCCGCATCCTTCGAGAGAAAGGGCCTGAGGACAAGCGGAGGATTGACGCCTTGTCCGACCGCCTGCGGACAGGACTCCTGGAGAACATTCCAAAGATCCGTTTCAACGGCCACCCGGAGCGTCGGACAAAGAACACGCTCAACATCGCCTTTCCCGGCCTGGAGGCCGAGGCCATCCTCCTGGCTCTGGCCACCAAAGGGATCTGCGTTTCGACCGGCTCGGCCTGCAGCGAGGACTCCGAAGAAGTCTCGCATGTCCTGACGGCCATCGGCCTGAGGCCTGAAATCGCCCGGTCCTGCATCCGCATGTCTCTCGGCCGCTTCAACACCGATGAGGACGTGGAGGCCGTCCTCCGCGAACTGCCTGAGATCGTGGACAAGCTCCGCGAGATTTCTTCTTATGACCCCGAAGAGGATGAGGGGGAGGCATGAACATTTTGGATTCAATCCGGCAGCGAGTTTTGCTCTTGGACGGCGCCATAGGCACGGAGCTGATGAAGGCCGGCCTCGAACCCGGCCGATGCCCGGATGCCTGGAACCTGGAAAAACCGGAGACGGTTCGCGATATCCAGGCCCGCTACTTCGACGCCGGCTCGGACCTGGTCGTGACCAACACCTTCGGCGCCACGCCTCTCAAGCTCGCCGCCTACGGCCTCCAAGACCGTTGCCGCGAGATCAACTTGGCCGGAGCGCGGCTCCTCAATGAGGTCAGGCCGGCCGGAAAGTTTATTGGCGGAGACATCGGGCCGAGCGGGAAATTCGTCAAGCCCCAGGGAGAGTTCGAGGAGGCCCAGCTCGAAGAAACGTTCGGCCGGCAGGCGGAGGCGCTGGCCGAGGGCGGCATTGACGTGTTTGTTATCGAGACCATGTACGACCTGCGCGAGGCGCTGTGCGCCGTGCGGGCCTGCCGCAGGGCTTCTCCCCTGCCCGTTTTCGCGACCATGACCTTCAACCGGACACCCCGAGGCTTTTTCACCCTCATGGGCGACAGTGTCGGAAAGTGCGTCGGGGAGCTCGAGAAAGCGGGCGCCGACGCCGTCGGCGCCAACTGCACGCTCAACAGCGAGCAGATGGTGGACGCGGTCAGGGCTTTGAGAGAGGCCACGGG
>CAZFTV010000160.1:0-4477 GCA_964521765.1 uncultured Eubacteriales bacterium | reverse complement strand
GGCGGTAAGCCGTGCACACCGGGATGCTGGGGAAGCCATCGAGGACGTCCAGGCGGGTCAGCGCCACCGTCGTGAGGCCGTTCAAACGGACGCTGTAGCGCCCGGCCACGGCGTCGAACCAGCCGCAGCGGCGGGGCCGGCCGGTGGTGGCGCCGTACTCGTTCCCCCTCTCGAGGATGACCGCAGCGCGCCCGTCCTTGATCTCCGTGGGAAAGGGGCCGCTTCCCACGCGCGTCGTATAGGCCTTGGTAATTCCCAGGACCGCTGAGATCCAGCGGAGCGCGACGCCCAGCCCGACGGCCACGCCCCCGGCTGTCGGGTTGGAGGAGGTGACAAAAGGATACGTGCCGTGGTCGATGTCGAGCAGGACCCCCTGCGCGCCCTCGAAGAGCACCGACTTGCCCCGCCGCATTTTATCGAGGAGAAGCCGCGGGACGTCGGCGATATACGGCCGGAGGCGCTGTCCGTATTCCGAGAACTCCTCGAAGACCGCCCTCGAGTCGAGCGGGGGCAGCCCGGAGCGGACAATTTCCACGTTCTTTTCCCTGACGTTGTCCTCGATTTTCTCCCGGAGCGCATCGAGGTCGAGGAGGTCCGCCACGCGTATCCCGCGCCGGCCGGCCTTGTCCTCATAGGCCGGACCGATGCCCTTGCAGGTCGTGCCGATTTTCTTATCGCCCAAGCGCTCCTCGCCGGCTCTCTCCAGGAGAGGATGGTAGGGCAGGATGAGATGGGCATTCCGGCTGATGACGATGCTCCCGGGCTTGACGGCGACTCCCATTCCTCTCAGGGCCTCCACTTCCTCCAGGAAAGCCCGGGGCGAAAGAACGACGCCGTTGCCGATGACGCACAGCTTGCCGGAGTGGAGAATGCCCGAGGGAATGAGGTGCAGGACGATCTTGCGGCCCCGGACGAAAACCGTGTGGCCGGCGTTGTGGCCGCCCTGGTATCGGGCGACGATGTCGAAGGAGGGCGCAAGAAGGTCGACGACCTTTCCCTTGCCCTCGTCACCCCACTGCGTTCCGAGCACGACGACGTTGGCCATGGATCTCCCCTAGAAGCTCACCGCCAGCTGCGCGGAGACGAGGTCGTTCTTGATTTCGGCGCCCGGCTCGCGGTTCCAGGCGTATTCGGCCTTGAGCAGGACGCCGGAAACCGCGGACCAGGCCAGGCCGAGCGTCCAGCGGTTCCTTCGGGAAGAGGGCTCCTCCAGCGGCGTCGTTTTCAAATACTGATAGCTCACCACCGGCCACAGTGTCCTGTAATCCAACGCCAGCTGGACATACCAGCCTTCCCATTTCCCGCGTCCGCCGGAGGCTTCGTCCCTCTCCACGCGTACGTATTCCCCGACAACCCGGTAATTTTCCGTTATCCAGGAAATATCCGCCCCCAGATAATCGGCGCTCCTGTCTCCGTCCGAAGAGTACACCTGCCGGGAATAGGATACGGACGTCTCGAGCCCCTGTTTCCACTGGATGCCCAGCCGGCTGGTGACGTCCTTGGAGGCGTTGTTGTCCCCGAACTGTTGGGCGGGAGCGCCCTCGGCGTCCTCGCCCAACCCATTGCCCAGGGAGGCGGTGTAAAGCAGAAACCCCGCCTGCCCCGAGGCCAGAAGGCCGAGATCCCGCCAGCTCGGGGGGTAGGCCGGCTCGACGGCCAGGGGCGTTTGAACGAGCAAGTTTTCGTGAGGGCGGTTCGACCGGTTGTAAAAACCGAAGGGGACGAGAAACAGGCCGGCCCGGACACTGAGCGCTTTGGCCAAGTTGAATCCCAGCCAAGCTTCCTCCAGGGCGAAACGGCTTTCGCCCCGGCTCCGGATTTCAAGCCGATATTCAATATTCTGGGAAAAAACGCCCGTCAGGCTCAACCCTCCGCCCAGGTCCTTGAAGCTGCCTTGGGAGGCGCCGCCTTCTTTTTGGCCATGAATGTAAGACAGAGAAAAATATCCGTGCGCTCCCGCCTGGCCCTGCTGGGCTTGAAGCCCCGCGGCGGCGAAGGCCAACGTCCACAGGCAGGCCAGGCTTTTTTTCATCATAGCCGGGAAAAATCGAAGCCGTCTTCAAGAATCTCTTCTTTCCAACGGGACACGTCGGCTTTCTGCGAAACGGCCCTGGCTATCTGGGAGGCTCCATTTTTCGTGCCCATCCAGATCGCCCCCACCAGCCGTCCTTTTTCCAGAACGATTTTCTTGTACAACCCGCTCTCGGGGTCTTCCCTTCTTATTTCCTCATATCCTCCGCCCTCCGGGACCGCCAGCCCGGCCGAAGTGAGAAAGAGCCCCGCCACCTTGAGGGTGTTGGAGGGCACGGTGCCGCCGTACTCCTTCTTCCGGCCCAGAAGGTTGGAGGCCGCGGCCCGAGTCTGCTCGAAGGCGGCGGGGATGATCCCGTAGACGCGACCATGGTGCTGCACGTTGTCTCCGGCGGCGCAAATGCCGGGATGACTCGTGCCCAGGAAGTCGTCCACCACCACGCCGCGCTCCACTGCCAATCCTGCTTCCCTGGCCAGTTCGACGTTGGGTTTGACGCCGGCGGACACAATCACCATGTCCGCCTCCAGCCTGGTCCCGTCCTTGAGTCTGAGGCCGGCCGCCCGGTCATCCCCCAGAATCTCCTCCGTGACCGCTCCCAGCCGGACGGATAGGCCTGCATTCTCGAACTGCCGCTTGAGCAGCGCAGCTCCGGGGGCGTCGAGCTGGCGCGGGAGGAGCCTGTCGAAAAATTCAACGACCTGCACCCGCGCGCCCCGCGCGTTCAGGGCCCGGGCGATCTCCAGGCCGAGCAATCCTCCGCCGAGGACGACCGTCCGGGGATGATCAGGGAGATAATCAACAATGGCCAGAGCGTCATCCCAGCTCCTGAGGGAAAACACTCCCCTCTTTTCCGCGCCGGCCATGGGCGGGATGAACGACGACGCCCCGTCGGCCAGGAGCAGGCGATCGAAGCGTTCCGTCCGGCCTCCCTCCAGCTCCACTCCCAGGGGTTCGAGGACGATCCGCCGGGCGGGCGTCCCCAGCCCGACCTGGATTCGGCGCTCGGCATACCAGCCGGCCGGGAAGGCAAACAGCCTCTCCTCGGGAAGACGGCCGGCGATGTATTCGATCAGGTTCGGCCGCGGGTAATAAGGATATTTTTCCCGGGCGAAGACTTCGACTTCGCCATCGAAACCGGCTTCCCGCAGGGTCTTGGCCGCGATGACGCCCGCCAGGCCGTTGCCGATGATCCCGATCCGCATCATGGCTTTCGTCCGTGCCCGGGGGCCTCCGCCGGGTCAGGACACCTTCTGGAAAAAATCCTTGCCCACTCCGCACTGGGGACAGGTCCAGTCGTCGGGCAGGTCTTCAAATTTCGTCCCGGGCTTGACGCCGTGCTCCGGGTCGCCGAGTTCGGGGTCATAGATATAGCCGCAGGCCTGGCATTCATATTTCTCCATGGAATCCCTCCTGACGGAATTCAGTTTTCCCCCAGCACATGCTTCTCATATTCGGATTCGAGCCGGAGCTTGTGCTGTTTTTCCTGGGAGACCAAAAACTCAAAAAGCTTCTTCTCATCGGCGGCGGAGGCTAAGGCCAGGAGACGAGAATAGAGCTCGACGGCTTTCTGCTCTTTCTTGGCGGCGAAGATGATCAGGTCCTGCAAACTCATCTCGCCGTCGAGGGGCGCCTCCACGAGGAAGTCGCTGATTCTGAGGTCCGTCACCGCGGCCGCTCTCGGGGAGGCGACGCGCGATGAAGACAGGCTCAGCAGAAGACGCTTGTGATGTTCCTCCTCGGACTTCAGGTCGGCCAGGAGGAGACGCAGGGATTCGCTCTGGGCCCTGGGGATCATGTCTCCGTAGGCCCGAGCGGCCTCTTCCTCGCGCTCGACGGCGAAGGCGATGATAGCGTCCCTGTCCTTGAAGTTCTGGCCCGGCAACTTATCCTTCCTTTTTGACCATGGGCTGATTGCAGCAGACCAGAGTTCCGACGCCCCGTTTGGTTACCTGGACTTCCTGCCCGCAAACCTTGCAGACATATGTTTTGCCCTGCTCGGCCATGATTCATCCTCCTGGCGAAACCTATCGGAGATTCAGGGAAGTCTTATTATACTAAAAACACGCTTGGCGGCCAAACCTTATATCCCGTATCGGCCGATGGGGCCAGGAAATTCCCCAAGCCTGCACACATGTAAAAAACGGGGTCGCGTCTACACTTTCCACTTCTTTGTCTTTGCGGCTCCTAAAGGACTCTCATTCCAGCCTGACAGTATGACGAGGCCGTTCTGAAAAAAACGCCGGTCTCCGTCTTTCGTTATTTTCTCGAACCAGGCGATCAGCCCGCGACGATCCGGCCGACACTGTATGATTTCGTCGCCTTCGAGACCTATCTGCCTGATCTTGCCGGCCATCGTCGTCTCGCGATGACACCAGAAGATGCGCTGGGGCTGGTCGACGATCTGCTGGCGGGCATCATCGGCGCCAAAGGTCCGCGCGACACGCT
>CAZFTV010000159.1:0-4482 GCA_964521765.1 uncultured Eubacteriales bacterium | reverse complement strand
CGTGGCGGCGTCCAAGATGCGGATCTTCCAGCTCTGGTCGGATTTCCTGAACTCGACCCTGCTCCTGAAATACATGACCTACCCCCTCCTCGTCTCCGGGCTGTTCATCCTGGCCGGGCTCCTGTTCCGGACCTACCTCTGGTTCCAGTACAAGCCCGAGGCGCTCGAGGAGGGCGAGAGCGTCGACTGGCCCCTCGTCTCCGTGATCATCCCCGCCTACAACGAGGAGGAGACCGTCGGCCAGACCGTCGACTCGGTCATGGAATCGAACTACCCCCGGGACCGCATCGAGGTCATCTGCGTCAACGACGGCTCGACCGACATGACCTGGCATTGCATGAAGAGGGCCCGGCAGAAATACGGCGAGTCCGTCCGGGTAATCAACTTCCTGAAGAACCAGGGAAAGCGCCGGGCGCTCTACTCCGGGTTCAAGTCGGCCCACGGCAAGTTCGTCGTCTCGGTCGACTCCGACAGCAAGATCGGCCGCAACGCCCTGCGGAACGTCCTCCTGCCCCTGCTCCGCAACCCCGAGGTCGGGGCCGTGGCGGGGCGCGTCGGGGTCCTGAACGAGAAGGAGACCTTCCTGACCCGGATGATGACCATCCGTTACGGCATCTCCTTCGACTTCGGCCGGGCCTACCAGAGCGTCTACGGGACGGTCTTCACCTGCCCCGGGGCCCTGACCGCCTACCGCCGCTCGGTGCTGGGGAAGTTCATGCGGGACTGGGCGAACCAGACGTTCATGGGCGTGCCCTGCACCTACGGCGAGGACCGGGCCCTGACGACGAACGTCCTCCGGCTGGGCTACCAGACCAAGTACCAGTCCAACGCCGTCGTCTATACCAAGGTCCCCACGACGATCGGCGACATGAACAAGATGTATCTCCGCTGGTCGCGGAGCATGATCCGCGAGTCCATCCTCTTCGCCCAATTCATGTTCAGCCCCTACCGGGACACGAACAGGTTCCTGCCCGTCTTCGACTTCGTCTTCCTCAACATTCTCTATCCTTTCCAGATCGTTTCCCTGATGCTGCTGGCCTACGCCTTCTTCGTCAACCCGCTCTTCCTCCTGCGGCAGATGGCCTTCCTGGTCATGGTCTCTTTCCTCCTGTCGATGTACTACCTCAAGACGAACAAGAGCCTGACCTTCATCTACGGCATCCCCTACGGCATGATCACGGCCTTCCTGCTGTGGTGGATCATGCCCTATGCGGCCGTGACCATGAAGAACCGCTCCTGGATGACGAAGTAGTCAGGCGGCGGGGCGCGGCCTTTTTCTCAATATCTTGACATAGGCCAGAATCAAGAAAAGCAGGAGTCCGGCCGCGGCCAGAACGCGGAGAGCCGTCGGACGGGGATAGAGGACCCTGTCGGCGCGCCCGGTGACGACGAATCCCGCCCAGTAGTAGGGGTGGGAGAGCTCGGCCGAGCGGAGCATTTCCACCTTAACCAGGCGGAGGGCCTCGGCGATGCTCTTGCCGCGCCGGAGATGGAAGTGGAACCGGGCCATGAGCTGGGCGCTCGCCTCGTCGTGCACGTCCCACAGGCTTACGAGCACGGCATCGGCGCCGGCGTAGAGAAAGGCCCGGTTCAGGCCTTGGAGCCCCTCGCCGTGGATCTGGGCGCCCAGGCCCGTGTCGCAGGCCGAGAGGACCACCAGGCCGGCTCTCATCCTCAGGTTGAAGATCTCCCTCATCTGGAGATACCCGTCTTCCCCGTCGTCGCCGTTCCGGGCGAGAATGACGGCCGAACGGGAGGGGTTGCGGTCGTCGACCCTCCCGTGGGCGGAGAGGTGGATGATGTGGTAGCCGCCGAGGTCGCGGCTCTTGACCAGGGATTCCGCCGCGTCCCGCCCCCTGAACACGTCGACTCTTCGCCGGCCGTAGAGCGCGGCGATGTCGTCGATTTCCCGGCCGCTGAATTTGAGCGCGGGGAGGCCGGCCTCGTTCCCCGCGCCTCCGGCCGCGGCGGGATTCCCTAACATCGCATCCCGTCCGCCGGCGTCGGTGTCTCCCAGAAGGAAGATCCTGCCGCCGGACCCGGCAGCGCCCCTCGTCCGCCCGCGGTGCGAGAGCTCGCGCAGGGACGACGCCGAGGGCGCGTAGGAAACGCCGCAGCGGCTTATGAGGCGGTCCTCGGGCCGGTCCGATATCGGCAGGGTTTCGAAGGGCAGGTAGTTCAGAATATCGTCCGTGACGAAGATGATGTTGCGGATGCCGGGGTCGAGACCGGGGGCCACGAGCGTTTTATAGAGCTCCCGCCCCAGGGAAGAGGGCGGACGCTTCCGGTCCGTCAGCTCGCCGAGGTAGTCCGAGACGCTTTCCTGGAGCCGACGGGCGTTGGGGAGGGGGAAGATCGAAAGCTTTTTCCTCGTCAGGGAGAACCCGTAGGAGCGCTCCCGTCCGAGGCTGTAGGCGATCATCGCCGTCCGGCCGTCCGGGAGGAGCTTCCGGGCGTTCGGGACGTCGATGATCTCGGGGTATCTCAGGGCGGCGGCGGAGGGGCTCTCACGCCGCATTACCCTCTTCAGGTCCTCGTGGGCTTCCTCTTGTTTGAGAAGCTCGGCTTCGAGCGACGCTTTCCTCGCCGTGGATTGCTCCGCGGCCAGGAGCTCGGAGTGGAGGCGGGAGATGTCGCTCAGGATTTCCTTCTCCCGGCTGACGAGCCGGGCCGGGAGCTCTTCGCCGATGTCGATATGGGAAATTTCCAGGCTGTCGAGGAAGGCCCGGGCCTTGGCCCTCTCCAGGTAATGGAAGGCCTGCCGGTCGTAGCCCTCCTTAGGCCGGGATTGATGGAGTGTGATGAGCAAATCCATGAGGTTCCGGTAGGCCTCGAGCCGCTTGTCCGAGCCCAGGTAGGCCGCCCGGTACTCTTCCAGGTCGATTTTCGAGCGAAGGTCCTCGATGACGGACACGGCCGCTTTGTAATTCCTGAGCGCCTCTTCGCGCTTCCCCTGCTTTTTGTAGCTGTTGGCGATTTCGAGGTAGGCGTCCCAAAGGAAGACTTTATTGAACCGGAGGGCCATGTCGATCGAGCGCTGGTAGTAGCGTATGGAAATCTCGTGGTTTCCCAGCTTGGAGTTGACGATGCCCAGGTTGGTGAGGCAGACGACGACCAGGTCGTTGATGCCGTGCTTTTCCGCCTCGGACAGGGCTTTCTTGAAATACTCGAGCGCTTCGAGGTTCCGGTCGAGGTCCGTGAGCAGGGACCCGATGTTGTTCAGGATCCTCGTCTCATCCGTCTTGTTCCCTGAGCGCCCGGCATGGAGCAGGGCCTCCTGATAGAAGCCCAGCGCCCGTTCATAATCCCGGGGGTCGCCGGACGCATAGCCTTTTTTCCTGTGGACGATGCCGAGGTTGTTGAGGTCCTGGGAAACCTGGGCTGAGTCTCCGAGCTTCCTATCGATTTCCAGGGCGGCTTCCAGCTTCTCGACGGCGCGGTCGAAATTGCCGATCTCGAGATGAACGGCGCCCAGGTTCAGAAGACAGGCGGATTGTTCGGACTCGTCGCCCTGGCTGACGGCTATGTCATAAGAGCGGGAAAAACTGTCCAGGGCGGCCGGGTAATTGCCCGTGTTCCGGTGATAAAGCCCTACGTTGTAGAGGCACAAGCCTTCCTCTCGCTTGAGGCGCGTTTGTCCGGCCAGGAGCAAAGCCCGCGTGTTCAACTGGAAGAACAGAGGCATCTGATTCTTCCTGTAATGCAGGGCGCTGAGCTGCCTGAGGCATTTGACTTCATGCTCCCGGCTGAGGACTTTCCGGGACAGGCCTACCGCCTTGGCGAATTGAGAAATGGATTCATCCAGGTTCCCAGCGCTTCGCGCGTCTTTTCCTTTCTGATAGGCCTCATAAATTCTAAGAATGTCCGCCAGGCGGGCCGCCTCGCCGTTCCTGCCGTCCGCGGCGGCCAGGGCCCGCGCCCGGACGTAGAAACCGTGCGATTCGTCGATTTCCCCGATGTTCCAGTGAAGCAGCCCCAGCCTGGAATTCAGGGATATTTTCTCGCCGGCGTTTTTCGTAAGGGCAAGGGCATCTCGGTAATAGCGTAGAGATGCCTCGAAATTCCCGGCCGCGTAGAGAGATTCGGCCCTTTTCAGGTTGGCTTGGAAAAGACTTTCGCCCGGCCCGGCGCCGGGGCTGAACGTCAAGGCCAGAAGCAGCAGGAGAACAACTCTGTCTGCGCGCACAAAGCGATTATAGTCGAATCGGCAAGAAAATTCATATGAAACTAGAACCGGGGCTTCAGACTCCTTTTAATATACCCCTCCCCCGGCTTTTCGGGGTTTTTAAGGGTGGCTGAAGATTATGATTTAACGGACCGGAAGCTTCAATCCTTTATCCGGGGCTCTCCGGGGCTCGGGGAGTCGGACGTCGGCTTTACGATCAGGTTTGAGCCGCTGCCCCGGTCGCCGAGCTCTTTGTTCCGGACGTCTTCCTTATTCAATTCGACCAGGGGCGAAAAGAGAGGGAAGATGTAGGCGAG
>CAZFTV010000158.1:0-4514 GCA_964521765.1 uncultured Eubacteriales bacterium | reverse complement strand
GGCCTCTGGGAGGGGAGCCTCATTATAGATGAGGGTAAGATCATGGGCATTATGAAGTCAGGTGAGCCGAAGGCGGACAGGATCATAGATGCAGTCGGGAGGTATGTTCTTCCCGGCATGGTCGACATGCACGTCCATCTCAGGGAGCCGGGCCAGGAAAGCAAGGAAACGATCGAGACCGGAGCCCGGGCCGCCGCAAAAGGCGGTTTCTCCACCGTCTGCTGCATGCCCAACACGGCGCCCGTCAATGACAATGTCGAAGTGACCCGCTTCATTCTGAACCGGGCCCGGAACGCCGCGGTCAACATCCTGCCCATCGCCGCCGTGAGCCGGGGTCTTCGGGGCGAGGAGCTCAACGACCTGAAGGGCCTTTCGGCCGCCGGGGCCGTGGCCTTCTCGGACGACGGCCGGGCTGTAGCCGACAGCCGCCTCATGCGCCGCGCCCTCGAGGCATCGCGGGAGCTGCCGGCCTTCATCATCGACCACTGTGAGGACGCGACCCTGGCCGGCGGGGGGGTGATGAACGAGGGCGTCCACTCCCGGCGCCTGGGCTTTCGGGGGATCCCCGCGGCCTCTGAAGAAATCATCGCCACCCGCGATATCATCCTCTCCGGGCTCACCGGAGGCCGCCTGCATCTGGCGCATGTCAGCGCCCGGGGCACGGTCCGCCTGCTCCGCGAGGCCAAGAAGCGAAAGGTTCGGGTCACGTCCGAAGCGACGCCTCACCATCTTCTCCTCTCCGACGCCGCCTGCGGCCTCCGCGATCCCCTGTTTAAGGTCAACCCTCCCCTGCGCAGCCGGGAAGACGTCAACGCGCTGCTCGAAGCTGTCAAGGAAGGCCTGATCGACATCTTCGCCACGGACCATGCCCCTCATACGAAGGGGGAGAAAAGACGGGGCTTCGAACAGGCGCCCTTCGGCATCAACGGCCTGGAGACGGCCGTTTCGCTCCTCCTGGACCGACTCGTTCACAAGAGAGTCATCAGCCTGAAAAGGCTCATCCGCATGATGTCGACGGCTCCGGCTTCCCTGTTGGGCTTAAAAAATAAGGGAATTCTCAAGCCTGGAGCGGATGCCGACCTGACCCTCCTCGACCTGAATGCCCGGACCGTTGTCGATGCCTCGAGCTTTGCCTCCAAAAGCCGGATATCGCCCTTCCACGGCTGGAAGCTCCGCGGCGCTCCGGTGGCCACTCTGGTCGCCGGCCGCGTGGCCTTTCCTTTCGACGGAATCCTTCCCGGGGAGAAAGCTTAGGGGAGCGGAGGGCCTATTAGACCGATGAAGCCCAACCTCTCCCAGATCGAAAAAAAAGCGGGACATGTCTTCAGCCGGAAAGATCTGCTCCTCGAGGCCCTGACCCACAGCTCCTATGCCTATGAAAAAAGGGGGACGTCGGGCCGGAACAATGAAATCCTGGAATTCCTCGGCGACTCGGTCATCGGCTTGGTCACGGCCGACACTCTCCTGTCCTTGTTTCCGGGGCACAGCGAAGGAGAGCTGTCCAAGCTCAAATCCCTTCTGACCAGCACCGCCTCTCTGGCCTCCTTCGCCGAAAAAATCAAGCTCAACAAAGCCCTGCTCCTGGGACATGGCGAAGAGAAGAGCGGAGGCCGGAAGAAAAATACCCTCCTGGCCGGGGTCTTCGAAGCCCTGGCCGGCGCCGTCTATCAGGACAGCGGATATCAGGGCGCACGCTCATTTCTCCGGCCCTTTCTCGACCAGGCCCTGAAAAAAATTCAGAGCGGCCCGGGCTTGGTCAACAATTACAAATCGGCCCTGCAGGAATGGCTGCAGAAGGGCAGCCGGCCCGCTCCCGAGTACCGGACAATTTCCTCCGACGGGCCGCAGCACCGGAAGGTGTTCGTGGTGGAGGTTTTTTGCGGGGACAAACGTCTGGCCCGGGCCAAGGGAGGCTCCATCAAGGACGCCGAGCAAAAGGCCGCCCAGAAAGCCCTCAAAGACCGGCTGGGCAGAAAGATGCGCGCCCTTCCGGGTGAGATATTCTGGCTGAAAAAGGATTAATAAGGACAGAGGAGATCGTGGCCAGATGTTTCCACTGCCGGCAACGCAAGGCCAAGAGGCGCTGCACCGCGCTGGGAGAGGAATTGTGCAGCCTTTGCTGCGGCCGTCTTCGCAATCGGGAGATTCGTTGCCTCCCTGATTGCCCCGTCTTGACCCGCCACAGCCCCTACCAGGACCGAAGAGCCGCGGAGAGGAATGAGGAAGAATTCCTCCAGGATGAGCGCCTTCTCTGGCTGACCTACCATGCCGAGCGTCCGCTTCGAGCCCTGGCCGAGCATTTCCCCTCTTTTTCGGACGAGGACGCAGTCCTGGCACTGGAGTATGCGCGCGAACAGACAGCCCGGGCCCACAGCCTGATCCTCCTGCCCGGCGCGGCCGCGCGGCCCCGTCATGAGGCGGGCGAAGCCGTCTTCCAGAGCCTGGAGGCGTGCCGGTTCGAGGGCAGGATCATCCTCTCCGGGCGGGAAGCCGTTTACAGCCGCGAGGAGAAGCTGAGGGTCCTCGACCGTCTCCTGTCAGCGGCCCGGTCTCTGTCCGGCGGGAACCCGGGGGGACAGGAATTTCTCCAATTGCTTCTCGAGCGTCACCGCCGGGCTGAGGGAATTCCGGGTCCGGGGAAGATCATTTCGAGCGATTGATCCTCTCCGCCCGGGAGCTCATCAGCAGGGACAGGGGTTTGAGAGACGGGATATTGAAGCAGACGATCTTGATGATGGCCAGGATGGGAACGGCCAGGATCATGCCGGGGATGCCCCAAAGCCAGCCCCAAAAGACGAGGGAAAAAAAGACGAGCAGAGGACTCAGCCCCAGCCCCTCGCCCTGAACTTTCACCTCCAGGAGACCCAACCCCTGGTGCATGAGATAGAGCCCGGCCAGCACCAGAAGAGCCAAAGCCGGGCTGTCGAATTGAACAAAGGCCATCAGGGCGGGCATGGCCGAGGCGAAGACGGCGCCCAGATGGGGGATATAGCTCAGGATAAAAGCCAGGAGTCCGAAGACGACGGCGAAATCCAACCCCAGGATCATGAGGAAGGCCGTGGTCAGCAGGCCGGCGGCCAGATTGATCACCGTCTTGATGACCAGATATCTCTGAACCTGCCGGGTGATATGGCTGATGATATCCTGGATCTGCCCGGCTTGCTCGCGGCTGTAGGCCACCTGAACCTTGGCCTGGAGGTTCCCCTGCCCGGCCAGGATGAAGACAAGGAAAAGAAAAACCAGCAGAAGGTTTGTCAGGAAGGAGAAAAAGGGCCCGAGCGAGGACAACAAAAACGAGGCGATTCTGTTCGTATCCAGGTCCGTCAGCCAACCGAGCGGGTCCCACTCCAGGCTGGTGATGTGGAATGTCTGGCGAAGATACTGGGTCAGGTCCTGGAACTTCTTCTCGTACTTGGGGATCTCGCCGGCGAAGCCCTTGCCGCTTGAGTAGAACAGAAAGCCCAGGAGATAGAGGATCAAGAAGGTGATGAGGACGATGAAGATCACGGCCGCGGCGCGGGGGACTTTGAGGCGGGTCAGGAAATCGAGGATGGGCGAGACGATGAAGGCGATAAAGAGGGCTACGAAAAAAGGAAAAAGAACAGGCCGGGCGAAACGGAGGATCAGGCCGAGGATGAAGACAAACACCAGCCCGGCGACGACAAGGTTCAAGTTCCAGATTCCGTCGGGCGCGACGGCGGTTTTGCCTTTGCTTCTGGGCGGCATGGCGGCTCTCGGCTCACATCACGGATTCAACGCTCCGCCGGCTTCAACCCCCGAACGATCTCGGCCATGTCGTCCGGGACGGCATCGGTCATTCCGTCCGGAACGCGCATCAGCCCGCAGAGGAACCGTCCCTCGCGGACGGCGAACATGTTTCCCAGGTATCTGTCCCGCCACCGGAAAGCCGCTTTCCAACCCGGCAGGGCCTCGGCGCGGGCTTGGTCCGTAAGCCGCCGAAGCATCGCCTCCGCCTCTTCCCCGCTCCGGGCTTCGATGATGAAGCACTCGAACTCGGCTCCTTCCCGGCGGTAGAGGGCCGTGTATCCCGCCTCCAGATAGCTCTGACCCATGAAATTCTTGAGGACGAATTTCTCGCTGTTGGCCACGAGCCCCTTCCGGGGAAAGGCGGACAGGACGGGCGGGAAACCGCCGGCTGCCCCGGCCTTTTTTGCAACGCCCCGGCCGGCGGATTGAAGAACCGATTCCGTGTCCGGGCCGCAGTCGTAGCACATGAGCTTGACGTAGTAACGGCCGACGAGGAAATTCAGCAGCCCCTCCTCCACATAGCCCTGATCTCCGACCGGAAGAAATCTGGATTCGGGGTATCTCTCCGTACTGTAGATGCCGAAGGCGTTGCGCGGCAGTCCCATGTCGTAGATTTCAACGGTCAGAGACCCCGACGCGTTCTCCCCCTGGAAATGCCCGACCGCAAGCTCCTGGAAGTCGTAGCCGAGGTAACTCTCCGCCGCGCCGTTGATGTACTCGAACAGCGTCTCGGGCAGATAGCTTTG
>CAZFTV010000157.1:0-4599 GCA_964521765.1 uncultured Eubacteriales bacterium | reverse complement strand
CCTGGCCACGCGCTTGACGGATGTCGGGCAGGACGGCCTGGGCAGGAAGATCGACCAGGTCATTTCGTTCAGGTTCCCGAGCTACGCCGTCCGCCACGAACGCCATGCCTGTTGGCTCAACCACCGCCTGCGTGAGTACTACGACCTGTGGCCGATGCTCAGGACCCGGCTCAGCTCCCGGGGCCTGGTGAAGGAAACCGTGAGACGCTGGGTCATTCATCGCCTCGACGCCTTTCTTCTCCGGCGGAGCGTCAAGAAGCTCTTCGCCCAATCCCGAACCATCCAAGCCCGGTTGCGGCGCTGGGGCAACATTCCCTCGGAAATCCTCTACCCCCCGCCGCCCCAGAGGCCGTACAGAACCGACGGTTATGAGCCCGTGATTTTCGCCGTCTCCCGCCTGCAAAAGCTGAAGAGGCTCGACCTCCTGGTGCAGGCCATGGCCCTGGTTCGAGACCGGCGCCTGAGGGCGGTCATCATCGGCGACGGGCCGGAGCGGGAGAGCCTGGTCCGGCAGGTCCGGGAAGCCGGCCTGGAAAGCAGAGTCGCTCTCCTCGGCTCGGCCGACGAAGAGGCCGTTCTCCGCGGATATGCGACCTGCCGGGCTGTGTTTTTCTGCCCCCACCAGGAGGATTACGGCCTGGTGACCGTGGAAGCCTTCGCCTCCCGGAAGGCCGTGGTCACCGCCCTCGACAGCGGAGGCCCGACGGAGCTCGTCCAGGACGGAAAGACAGGATTCGTCGTTTCGCCGGAACCGAAAGCTCTGGCCGAAAAGCTGGACCTGCTCGCCGCCGACCGGCGCCGCGCCGAGTCCATGGGCGAACGGGCTTTCCGCCTGGTTTCGAAGATGACGTGGAAGAAAACCGTGGACCGGCTCATCGGAGGCTAGGGGGGGCCGGAAGCTTCGACCCCGCATGACTTCATGAGACCCGAAAAGATAGGTCCAGGCCCGTTGACAGGGGACATATCTCTGTCATACAATGCCCATCCGAGCCTTGTACTCGAGGAGGAAACATGTCTGCCAAAGCGGAACCCAACGTCGTCCCCCTGTGTGACGTCCTTTTGGTGCTGCTCATCATTTTTATGATCATCACCCCCTTGATTCAGAAAGGAATAGACGTCCGCCTGCCCGAAACGGCGGCCGAGACGTCAAGCGGCGGCAGCCCATCCAACGTCATCGTCGTAACTCTCAAGCCCGATAACACCGTGCTCATCAATCAGGAGCAGATCGAATACAACCTGGCCCAGGACCGTCTTCGGAGCCTGTATTCCACGCGGCAAGACAAGACGGTCTTCATCCGGGCCTATGCCAGCGTATCCTACAACCGCGTGATCGAGATGATCGATATGCTGCGGGGAGCTGGTTGCGAAGTCCTGGCGCTCGTGCCGGAATACATCGAGGAAGAAGGCAACTGAATCAGCGGCCCGCCTGATCCCCGTCTATGAAAAAGCTCTGGGCGGCATCGTTAATAGGGGTTCTTTTTCTGTGCTTCCCCCTGGCATCCAAAGAGGCCGAGCTTCTCGGCGACTTGACGCGCGAAGACATTCTGAGCGCCCTGCCCGATTGGCAGGCCGTGGCGGCCGAGTATCAACCCGATCCTGCGGCCATCGCGCGGCTTAAAACGCTGAGCGTTCCCCTTGAGATCAAGGTCTATCTCGGGACCTGGTGTTCCGACAGCAAAGCCCACGTCAGCGAGCTGTTCAAGGTGCTCGACCTCGCCGCCAATCCCCTGCTCATCGCTTCCTATATAGGCATCCCCAGGGACAGGAGCCGGAGGGAAGAATATTACCGGGGGGAGAGCATCGATCGGCTGCCGACTTTTATCGTTCTCCTCGGCGGGACGGAAAATGGCCGGATCGTTGAGATCCCGACCCTGTCCCTGGAGCGAGACCTGGTCGCCATACTCGACCGCTGACCGGAACAAAACCGTCCGCCCCTCCCCCGGGCGGAACGGCCGGCGTCACTTGATCGGTCCGATGATTTCCCGGGAAATCACCAGCCTCTGGATTTCGTTCGTCCCCTCGTAGATCTGGAGAAGCTTGGCATCGCGCATCAGCTTCTCCATGGGATAGTCCTTCATGTAGCCGTAGCCGCCGAAGATCTGCAGCGCCTCCATGGCGGTCCGCATGGCCACGTCCGAGCCGAAGCATTTGGCCATGGCCGATTCCTTGCCGCAGGGCTTGCCCTGGTCCATCAGCCAGGCCGCATGCCAGACGAGATGCCGGGCGGCATTGATCTCCATGGCCATCTGGGCGATCTTGAAGGCCGTATTCTGAAAGAGAGCGATGGGCTTGCCGAACTGCAGGCGGGTCTTGGCGTAATCAACGGCGTATTCCAGCGCGGCTCGGGCCACGCCCACGCCCGCGGCGCCGACCGAGGCCCTGGTCTTATCCAGGGTCTTCATGGCCACGACGAATCCCATCCCCTCCTTGGCCAGGATGTTTTCCACGGGGACGCGGACATCTTCGAAGAACATCTCGACGGTATTGGAAGCCCGATGTCCCATTTTGTCTTCTTCCTTGCCGATGACGATTCCGGGGGTATCGCGGGGAACGATGATGGCGCTCATTCCCCGGATGCCCTTATCCGGGTCGGTCAGGGCGAAAACGACATACAGGCTGGCGTTTCCCCCGTTGGTGATAAAACACTTGGAGCCGTTGATGACATAATGGTTTCCTTCGCGCAAGGCGCGCGTCTTCGTGGCGCCGGCGTCCGAGCCGGCTTCCCTCTCCGTCAGGCAGAAGGCGGCGAAATTCATCTCTCGGATGAAGGGGCCGAAAAACTTCTTTTTCTGCTCGTCGGTCCCGAAGAGGAGGATGGGCGTCAGGGCCAGAGCGCAGGCCATCATGCTGGTGAACATGCCGGCGCAGCCCCAGGACAGCTCCTCGCTGATAACGGCCAGATCGAGGTCGCTCAATTCCCCGCCGCCGTACTCGGCGGGAATATTGCAGGTTAGGAACCCGGCTTCGAAAGCCTTCTTCATGACGCTCTCGGGCAAGACATCCCCTTTGTCAAAGCGGGCCGCGTTGGGCCGCATCTCCTTGAGAGCGAATTCGTGGGCCACCTCCTGAAGGGCTTTCTGTTCATCGTTCAATGAAAATTCGATCACCTCTGCCTCCTTGATTCGGGATGTCGGAATTTTGACGGAATGGGTTCTTTATACAGAATTCTCAGCCCGAAGTCAATTTGACCTGTATATCACGGACTCGCGCACAAGAAAAAAAACAGCGCTCTTCAGGCCGAGCACCTCGGCCAGGACATCCTGGAGCCGGGGCGACTTTCCATCGGCCAGGATGACCCGGAAGCATATCTTGTCCTCTCCCGGTACGACGGAGACCGTCACCGTCTCCCCGGGCAGGGCCCGGCCCAGGGCTTCGGCGGCCGCCAGGACCCGGCTTTCCCGGCTCTTTTGACCGTCGACGCTCGACTCCTTGAACGCATCCAGGACGCTCCGGACTTCAGCACTCCTCAGGTCGAGCGAATAAACGAAGCCGGCGGTGTCCCTGCTGAGGCTGGGGTCGGAGACGGACATCCTCCTCAGGCCCGAAAACTTTATTCCGGCCGGCAGGTTTCGGTTGATCCTCTCCAGAAATTCGTCCTCTTCCATGAGGCGGTCGGACTTGAATTCGACCGCCTCGAACAAGCCCTCCATCCCCAGGGGCATAGCCGGCAGGAAAGACATCCGCATCTTGGGGTGGAACCCGCTTGAACGGAGGACGGAAAGTTCCGCTCGGCGGAACGACCGGCGAAGGATGTTGATCAAGTCATTATGCGCCAGATAGCGCGCCCGGCCCGATTTTTCATAAAACGCCCGATAGCGCTCTGGCTCGGCGGAAAGAACGCCGGCCGTCTCCACGGGTCGGCTGGTGAGAATGGCCGTTTCCTCGAATGACTTATCGGGCCGGAACTCGGGTTTGCAGCCCTGGCAATCTCCGCACGGTGTTTCAAGGCACGAAGACGTGGGCTCTTCCCGAAAGGCTCGCCGGAGCTCCTCGGCCAGATGCTCTTTCCTCAGGCCGGTGTCGATATGATCCCAGGGCAGGTCGGCTTCAAGGTCCAAGGCCCCTAGGTAGGGCTCGAGGCCCACGCCCTGGCGATCGAAAGCTTCCCGCCATGTTTCAGAGTTCGCGCTGTCTTTCCATCCGTCGAAGCGCGCTCCTCCGCGCCAGGCCGCCCTCAAGACCTCCAGGAGTCTCCGGTCGCCCCGCGAGAAGACGGCTTCGAGCACGGACTGCTCCACACGGTGAGGCTTGATTTTCACCGATCTGTTCCGCCTCAGCTCCTGAGCTATGTATCTCTGCTTCTCCTCCAGGACCTGAGCCTCGTCCATGGGAAGCCACTGGAAGGGGGTGTGCGGCTTGGGGATGAACGAGGACAGGCTGAGGTTGATGAGGGGCGCCTGGCCGAGCGCTTTCTCGCCCCGACTCAGGACACGCCTCACCAGGCGGACGACGGCTTCCAGGTCCTCCTCCCTCTCGCCGGGCAGTCCGATCATGAAATACAGCTTCAGCAGCCTCCAACCGCAGGCGAAGGCGACCTCGGCCGCCTGGAAGATGTCTTCGTCGGTCAGGTTCTTGTTGATCACGCGCCGCCGCCTCTCC
>CAZFTV010000156.1:0-4666 GCA_964521765.1 uncultured Eubacteriales bacterium | reverse complement strand
ACTCCTTGAGGGCGGCGATGACCGGCTTGGAGTTGATGAGGTCCTGGGGCATGGCCGAGGCCAGGTCGGCAGTCACGGTCATCTTTTCCTTCACCGTCCTTTCCATGCGCGTCAGGCCGATGCGAAAGGCGTTTTCCACGAGCTCTCCCACGGAGCGGACTCGTCGGTTTCCCAGGTGGTCGATGTCGTCGACCATGCCCTCCCCGCGGCGGAGCTGAAGCAGATACTTGATGACCATCACGTAATCCTGGGGCGAAAGGGTCTTGTCCTCCGCGGGCGTGTTCAGCCCCAGCTTGATGTTGTATTTCAGCCGGCCGATGTGGGAAAAATTGTATTTATGAGGGTTGAAGAACAGACTGTGAAACAGGTTATGGGCGCTCTCCATGGTGTGGGGCTCGCCCGGCCGCAGCTTGCGGTATATCTCGGCTTGGGCTTGCTGGCTGTCCTTGCGGAGGTCCTTCTTCAGGGTCTGGCTGATGACCAGGCCGGCCTTGTCGGCCTCGGGGAAAAAGACTTCGAACGGCTCTCCCCGGCCGGCCAGGAGGTCGAGCTGGACCTCGTTGATCTCCTCATTCACCCGCACCTTGCCCTTGATGCCCGCCAGGGAATAGGCGCCCTTGAACTCCCGGGGGTCGATCAACATTTTGGAGGGACCGCCCTCCCGCAGCCGCTCGAGGGCTTCGGGGGTGATTTTCTTATGCGCCGGGACGAGGACGGCCTTGGTCTTGGGGTCGAGGATGTCCTCGCCGGCCGTCTTTCCGGCCAGGTGTTCGGACGCCTCCCAGAACAGTTTCCCCTCCTCGGGGATGATCTTGAACACGGGATGGAAGAGACGGATGATCTCCTCGTCGGAGCCGAAGCCCAGGGCGCGGAGAAACACCGTAGCCAGGAATTTCTTCTTGCGGTCCAGCCGGACATAGAGATTGTTCTTGGCGTCGTACTCGAACTCCACCCAGGCTCCGCGGTAGGGAATGATCTTGGCGATGAAGAGCCCCTTGCCCTCTCCCGGGCGGAAGAAAACTCCGGGCGAGCGTTGCAGCTGGCTGACCACCACCCGCTCGATCCCGTTGAAAATGAACGTCCCCTTCTCGGTCATGAGAGGGATGTCGCCGAAAAAGACTTCCTGTTCCTTGATGTGCTTCAGCCTTTTGGCCTTGGTCGTCACATCCTTGTCCCAGGAGATCAGGCGCACTTTGAGACGGAGAGGGACGGAATAGGTGTACCCTTTCTGCAGGCACTCGGTGGACGAGTATTTCAGTTTGAGCCTGACCGTGTCGCCGCAATGTTCGCACAGGGAAATGTCGATCTTCCGCACCGCCCCGCAGTACGGGCACATCTCCTTCTCCGTCAGCTCGACGTCGGCCGGCAGGAGCGTCTTGCAGCTCAGGCAGCGCATCCGGGAGTGCTCCACGCCCTTCAGCCGGCCGCAGGTGCATTCCCAGTTGCCGATGGAGTAGCTTATGAAATCAAGCTGAGTCGTCTCCTTGAAATCCGATATGGGGAAGATATCCTTGAAGGCCGCCTGCAGCCCGATGTCCTTCCTCTCCTCGGGCAGGAGGTCCATCTGGAGGTATTCCGCGTAGGACTGCCTCTGGATGGCCAACAGGTCGGGCATGGGAAACTTCCCCGGAATCTTGGAAAAATCGTTCCGTTGACGGTAGACGTTTTCCTGTTCTCTATTCATTCGGTTCTCTCAAAGCGCATAAAAAGACTCCCCTCCAGCCACCCCCGGGGGTGACGTCCTCGGCTCGGGCTGAACTGCTCAATTCTTACTGCAGCTCGATGACGGCTCCCACTTCGCCGAACTTGGCCTTGATGGACTCCGCCTCGGCCTTGGGGACGCTCTCCTTGACCGTTTTGGGGGCGCCGTCCACCAAGTCCTTGGCCTCCCTGAGGCCGAGACTGGTGACTTCCCGGACGACCTTGATGACCTGGATCTTGTTGGAGCCCGCCGATTTCAGGACCACGTTGAACTCCGACTTCTCTTCCTGGGCGGCGGCTGCGGCGGCGGGGGCGGCGACGGCCGCGGGGGCCGCGGCGGCGGCGCTGATTCCGTAGCGCTGCTCGAACTCCTTGATGTACTCCGCCAGATCCAGGACCGTCAAGCTATCCAGATGCTTGAAGAATTCCTCTTTAGTCACTTTCATACCTCCTTTATATTCTGCGGCATCCGCTGCCGCATTTTCCGTTTCCGTCGTTCATTGCGCCCCCCCTTCCCGTTGGGCCTTAATCTGCCCGAGGAGGGTCCCCAGGCTTCCCAGCGGGGCCCTGAGCACAAGCAGCAGCCAGCCCAGGGGCGCGGCCATCTGAGAAGCCAATCGAGCCAGCATATCCCGGTGCGAACCCAGGCTGACGATTTCCTCGAAGCGTTCCGGTCCGAAAACCTGGCCCTGGAGCACGCCGCCCTTGACGGCCAGGATTTTGTGCTGGGCGGCGAATTCCTTGAGGGATTTGGCCAGGTCCACCGGGTCGCCGTCGGTGTAGGCGATGGCCGTCGGTTTCTGGAACAAGGACTTCAGGCCCTCCGGATGCCGGTCGTCGAGCGCCTTCAGGGCCAGGCGGTTCTTGACCACGCGGAAAGAATGAGACTTCTTGCGCAAGGCCTTGCGCAGGGTGACCGACTGACCGACCGTCACCTTGGTGAAATCCATGAGATAAAAAGTGTCCTTCCCGCCGAAGATCTCGGACAGGCCCTTGATCTGGACGTCCTTTTTTTCGCGCTTCATCTCGGCTCTCCTACTTCTCCAGGATCTCTTCGGACAGCTTGAAGGACGGCCCCATGGTGGAGCTGAGGTGCATGCTCCTCACGTACTTCCCCTTGGCCGCGGCCGGCTTGGCGTGGAGAACGGCCTGGAGAAAAACCTTGACGTTTTCCACGAGCTTGTCCTCGGGGAAGGAGACCTTGCCCACGGCCGAGTGCAGGATGCCCGTCTTGTCCACGCGGAACTCGACTTTGCCCGCCTTGGTTTCCTCCACGGCCTTCTTGACGTCGAAGGTCACCGTCCCCGACTTGGGGTTGGGCATGAGGCCTTTCGTTCCCAGGATCCGGCCCAGCTTGCCCACGCCCCGCATGACATCCGGAGTGGCGATAACGACGTCGAAGTCGATCCACCCCCCGGCGATCTTCTCGATCAGCTCCTCGCCGCCGGCGTGGTCGGCGCCGGCTTCCTCCGCTTCCTTGATTTTTTCCCCGGAAGCGATGACGCAGATCTTCTTGGTCTTGCCCGTGCCGAAGGGAAGGACGACCGTCCCTCGGACCATCTGGTCGGAGTACTTGGGGTTGACTCCCAGGCGCAGGGAGATGTCCACCGACTCATTGAACTTGGCGTAGGCCGCCTTCTTCAACAGGCCGACCGCCTCCTCCAGGGAGAATTCGGACTTGCCGGTCTTGACCTCCCTGGCCTTCGTGAAGTTTTTGCCGCTCTTAGCCACTGATGATCTCCAGTCCCATGTTTTTGGCCGTTCCCTCCACGATCCGGACCGCCGCTTCCAGGGAGTCGGCGTTCAGGTCGGGGAGCTTGATCCGGGCGATGTCCTCCACCTGTTTGCGCGTGACCTTGCCGACCTTTTCCTTATTCGGCGCGCCCGACCCTTTGGCGATTCCGGCCGCCTTTTTCAGCAGATAGGAGGCCGGCGGCGTCTTGAGGGTGAATACGAATTTCTTGTCTTTGAAGACGGTGATCTCCACGGGAATGATCATGCCTTCTTCCATCTTGCCCGTTTTTTCGTTGAACTGCCGGACAAAATCCATGATGTTGACGCTGTGCTGGCCCAGCGCCGGCCCGACGGGAGGGGCGGGGCTGGCCTGGCCGGCCACGATCTGGAGCTTGATCCGCGCCACGACTTCCTTGGACATGAATGCCTCCTAGATTTTCTCCACCTGCAGGAATTCGAGCTCTACCGGAGTGGATCGGCCGAAGATCGTCACCAGGACCTTGAGCGTGCTCCGCTCCTGGTTGACCTCTTCCACGATGCCGCTGAAATTGAAGAAGGGGCCGTCGATGATCTTGACGGCATCGCCCTTGGAGAAGGAATGCTTGGGCTTGGGTTTCTCCGAGGTCGTCTCCATGAGGGAGACGATCTGCTTGACCTCGGCCTTGCTCAGGGGCGAGGGCTTGTGCCCCGAGCCGACGAAACCCGTCACCTTGGGCGTTTCCCGGATGATGTGCCAGTTCTCGTCCGACATCTCCATCTCGACGAGGATGTAGCCGGGGTAGGAACGCTTGGACGTAACGACCTTTTTCCCGGCTTTAATCTCCTGGACGTTTTCCTTGGGGACGATGATCTGCCCGATCTCTTCGGTGATCCCCAGCTCGAGGGCCCGCTGCTTGATGGACTCGGCCACGAATTCCTCGAAGCCCGAGTAGGTGTGAACGACGTACCAGTTTTTAGACATGACCTGATTCTATCTTTTGATAAACTTGATCAAATCAACGACCCGGGAGAAAATGACGTCCATGAAAAACAGATAAAACCCGAAGAAAAAGACGGAGATGATGACCACGATGGTCGTGTTGACCGTTTCCTTGCGGGAGGGCCAGGTGACTTTCTTCAGCTCGGCCCTGACGTCTTTCAAGAACGGAAAGAACCTCTTGTACCAAACCTTTTTTCCCTCGCTCATGACGCCACCTTTTTCTCCGAAATATCCGGCGACCGTTCGCCCGCC
>CAZFTV010000155.1:3491-4684 GCA_964521765.1 uncultured Eubacteriales bacterium | reverse complement strand
GGGCGAGGGGCGGCCCTCGGTGACGACCCGTGAGACGAATGCGGCGGGCCAGCGAGGGACGATGTTCAGGGGGTGCTCCATGGCCATGACCGAGAGGACGTGTCCCCGCCGTTCCAGGAGCTCGGCCTGGTCGAAGAAAACCGTCTCCGAGCCCCCCCTGGGGTAAAGATACTTGTTGACGAGCAGTATCTTCATGGCCTCTCAGGCGACGTCCCTCAGGGCGGAATGGAGCTTTTCATCGATCTCCGAGCGGATCGCGGCGAGCCGCTCCGCGAGCGGCTCCCTCAGGCCGGGCATGCGGCCGAGGACGGACTCCATCGCCTCCGCCAGCGCCGAGGCGTCCAGGTCGGAGATGAGGAATGAATACTCCTCCAGCCCCAGCATGCTCATGATCCCCGGGCCCTTGGGCTGGTAGTGAATCGAAACGGCGGCCGTCCCGGACAAGAGGGCGAAGATGGCCGAATGCGTCCTGGTCGCGAGGACGACATCCGCCGAAGCGTAAAGGGCCGGGAAGCGCGTCGGAGGCGTTTCGCCCGGGAATTCGACCCGGCGGCGTCGGGCCTCCGGCAGGGCGTCCTTCAGGAGCGCCCACAGGCGCCCGGAGACGATGCGGTCGTCCTCGAAATCGCCTGGTCCGCGCGTGTGGGGCACGACGACCACGCTCCCCCCGCGCCGGGAGACAAAGCGCAGGGCGGCGTTCCCGACGGCCCGGAGATACCGGCTTTTCAGCGCTTCCCGCTCCCGGGGAGTCCCGGCCTCCGGGAAATCCCAGTCCCTAACGGTCAGGACCAGGCGCGGCCTGGACAACAAGGCGAGCGCCGGGTCGTCTGCTTTCGAATCGCTCGGCTCGAGCCGGAAGGCCATGTCCGGGCAGAGCTCCATCCTGTCCCGGACGCAGGCCGGAACGAGGGCATGGAGCCACTCGTAAGACAAAGTTTCGCGGACGAAAACCCGGGCCGTTCGCGGATGGCTGAGAAGACGCAGGACGGCGCGGCGGGCGGCGGAGGACAGAAAGGGGCCGAACGACTGCGGGAAAAAATAGACCGGCTTGCCCAGGGCTTGGGCCAGACGGACGTTCAAGACGTTCTGGTAGAACGTCAGGCCGGGCGCCGTCCGGCGGTTCGAATAGAAAGCCCCCCCGCCGGAGCTGACGACGAAATCGCTGGCCCGGATCTCCTCGAGCAGGCGCCTCT
>CAZFTV010000155.1:1779-3435 GCA_964521765.1 uncultured Eubacteriales bacterium | reverse complement strand
ACGCCCCGCCACAGACTGGGCGCGGGGAGGAAGGGCGCAAGGACGGAAACGCCCAGGGATTCGTAAAACGGGCGGTCGAGGTCCGGCGTCCGGGAGGTGAGCGAGAGGGCCAGGCCGGGGAAAATCTTCCTGAGGACCTGTATTTGGGCCAGCACGATGCCCGCGTCCCCGGGGTTCAGTATCGAATTCGCATTGAGGATGATGGCCTTCACGATCCGTCCCTCCCGGGATGGCGTTTCCCGGCGGATTTCAAATTTTTCCGGAAGCTGTCTCCGGGGGCTGGGCTCAGCCGGCCGGCATCCATATGCCGGAAGCCCTTCGAAACCCGTCGCTTTCTTGCCGAACCGCGCATGTCGTCTCAGCCCTCCTCCAGGCCTTTAATATCTCTATCTGTTTTATTCGTATTCTCTATTTCTTACTGATGAATGAACCTTCTTTTACTTGAATTATATAGCAAATTGAATCTGCGTAGACCGGATTTAGCCCTCCCGAAGCGTTCTTCGAGGAATTCCGGCATTTTGCTGCGCCGGCCGGCGAGCATGTCTGAGCCCCCCGTTGCGTTGACACATTGAAAAAGCCGAAGCTATAATCCGATTCCATGAAGCCTTCCGGCCGGGGATTCGATGTCTTTCTGAACTGGGCATGCGATGGATTTGTCATCCTCTTCGGGCTGTGGAGCGTCCTCAGCCATGCGGTCGTGCTCCTGGGCGGCAACGGCCTCGTCCTCGGCCGGCTGTCGGTCCTGGTCCCTGCGCTGGGGGCCGCGGTCCTCTTGCTGATCGCCCGAGCTTCCAAGCGTCCGCCGGAGGCGGTCTCCGACGAAAAAGCCGCCGGCCAGGCCCGCGCATCCGAAGAGCCGCCCGACATGCTCGCGTTCGCCGGGGCCGTGCTTCTGTCCCTTTTTTACGCCCTCACCTTGCACTACGTTCTCTTCTGGGCGGGCGGGCTGATCTTCCTGGGAATCTTCTATTTTGTTCACTTGCGCGCTCCGCGTCTCCGTCCGGCTTCGAATGAACCGGGCGTTGCGGGGGTCGCCGTATTCGCCCTCCTCGCCTGCGTCGTGCTCTTCATGGCGTTGTTCGTCCATCGCCCCCATCCCGACGATTCGCTCTATCTCAGCGTGGCCGTGGACGTCCATGACCATCCTGAAGCCCGGCTGATGAGCCGGGACACGATCCACGGCATTCCCGGCCTGCCCTTCCTGGCCCCCCAGCACCGCCTCCGGACATACGACGTCCTGGTGGGGCAAACCGCCCGTCTGCTGGGCGTCAAGCCTCTGGCCGCGGCCCATCTTCTCTTCCCAGCGCTCTTCGCCCTGGTCTTCATCGCCTCGGCGGCCAGGCTCCTCCGGTTCCTGCTGGGCCGTGCCTGGCTTTACGGACTGGCGGCCGTGGTTATGATCCTGATAGTCAACGGCGATATGGAAACGACTTACGGCAACTCGGGCCTGGTGCTGCTTTTCCAGGGGCGGGGCGTGCTGGTCACGGTCATGGTTCCTCTTCTGGCGGCTTACGGGCTGGAGTTCATGGCCGGGCCGCGGCCGGCGAAAGCGGTCTGGGGGCTCCTGCTCCTGGGCCAGGCCGCCGCCCTGGGCTTCAGCACCAACGCCCTGTTCATCGGACCCATCACGGCCGGCCTGGCCATGGCCGCCGCCTG
>CAZFTV010000155.1:0-1740 GCA_964521765.1 uncultured Eubacteriales bacterium | reverse complement strand
GGCGGCCGGAGCTCTAACCTGTCTCTACCCCCTCGGCCTCGGCCTGTATCTCAAAACCGGCTCGGTGCCCGAGAATTTCTACCAGGTCGCCTCCCCCTCCTGGAGTCTCGTCGCCGAGCGGGGCTTGAGATACGTCTTGGGCTGGCGCCCCTTCATGGTTTTCTGGCTGGCCGCGCTCCTCGGCGGCTGGGCGTTTCTTGGGGACCGGCCGCGGCGGCGTTGGATGATCGGGTTCTCCTTCCTGTTTTTCCTTTTTTTCATGAACCCGGCCCTGACCCGTTTCTGGGCCACGAACATCACAAGCGTTGTGACGTTTTTCAGGCTGTACTGGGCGCTGCCCCTCCCCATTTTCCTGGCCGTTTTTCTAGCCCGGATCCCATTCGCCCCGGCGCGGCTCCGCGACGGCAGACTCCGCGCCGCGATCTTTGCCGCAGCGCTCCTGGCCTTCGCCGTCCTGGTCCCGGCCCGCTGGACGCTTTCGCCCGCGAACAATGCCCGGGTCGGATGGCCCGGTCTGGAGGTCCCCGAGACTTTTTACGCCGTGGCCGAGAGACTCGCGGACTCCACGCCGAGGGGGCACCTGGTCCTCGCTCCCGAAACCGTGGCCGCCTGGCTGCCGACAATCCCCGGCCATCCCGCCTCGGTCGTCGCCCGGGAGATGTTCCTTCTGCAGCTTGCCGGAAGGATGAGCGAGGAAGAGCTCCGGACGCGTCGAATGCTGTTTCTCTATATCGGAGGGGTCAAGAGGTACTTGCCGCAAGAGGACATGGACGAACTGCTCGCCAAGACCGTCGAGGAGCTCCGGGTCGGGAGCGTCGCGGTCACGCGCTCCAACCCCTGGCTGTCCGAGGTCGAAATCGTGCTACGCGGCCGGGGTTTCGTCCTGGCTCCCTCCCCCAGCAGGCATTTTCTGATCTATCTGAAGACGGCGAATTGACGGCCCGATAACCTCCCGGCGTCCCCGATTCCGCGCCGAGGCCGCCCCCTCCCGCAGGCGATGTTTCGGTCCCCGGATCGAGACCGCCGTTTGACGATTGATGCCCCCCGGCTTCGGAGGCCGGCCGGCGTGAAATTGGGGCGCTCTCCCGGAAGCCGATCGACAGCAAGAAAAGGTCCGGGGCGATTTTCCCCCAAAAAAAAGCGGACTTCAAGACCCTTGAAGTCCGCAGTCTTGTTAATGGATAAAGCCGCTGGGCTTGGGAATCAGTACCGGCCGCGTCCGCCGCCGAAGCCGCCCCGGCTGGGGCCCCGGCCCCCGCCGAAACCGCCGCGTCCGCCGCCGCCGCTCCGCCGACCATCGTCGGTCCGCGGACGGGCTTCGTTGACCGTCAGGTTGCGGCCCTTCAGTTCCACGCCGTTAAGCGCGGAGATGGCCTTATCCGCTTCTTCTTTGCTCGCCATCTCCACAAAGCCGAATCCGCGGGATTCGCCGCTGAACTTATCCTTGATGATGGAGCAGGACTGGATCTGCCCGTAGGGCTCGAAGGCCGCACGCAGGTCCGACTCCGACACGTCCCGGGACAAATTGCCAACGTAGATGTTCACCACACTTTTCTCCTTTTAAAATTAAGCCGAATTCGGTTAAGGAGTCCTTTGCCACCGGCAATTCGCCCCTCCGCCTCAATTCGCTTCATAGCAAATTCGCATAAAAAAACCCGGCAACGACCTACTCTCCCACCAGGCTTCCCTGGCAGTACCATCGGCACACAAGGGCTTAACTTCCGTGTTCGGAATGGGAAC
>CAZFTV010000154.1:0-4690 GCA_964521765.1 uncultured Eubacteriales bacterium | reverse complement strand
CCGTGCATGCGGGCCACCCTCTTGGCCATATAGCGGAAGAGCATCCCGATGTCGGCCATCTCCAGCGCGTCATCGAAGCGGAGGTCGATTTCATGCTGGCCGTGCGCCACCTCGTGGTGGTCGTATTCCGAAACGATGCCCATGCGCTTCAGGAGGAGCTGGATCTCTTTGCGGATTTCGCCGTGCAGGCCCGCGAAGAAGTAGCCGCCCTCGTCGAGCGGCCGGGCGTCTTTGTTCGAGGGGAAGATGAAGAACTCGAGCTCCGGCCCGACCTTGAATCCGTCGATGCCCGGGGCCGTCCGGGCCTTCTTCAAGGCATCTTTGAGGATCCGCCGCGTGTCGGATTCATAGGGTTTGCCCTCGGGAGTAATGATCTCCCCGAACAGAACAGCCTCCCGCCAGCGGATGTCCGGCTGGAACCCCACGTACTCCCAGGGCAGGACGCGGAAGGTGCGGGCGTCCGGCCGGATGACGAGGTCGCTCTCCTCGATGCGGACAAACCCCTCCACGGATGAGCCGTCGAAGCCCTTGCCTTCCTGAAAGGATCTTTCCAACTCTTCCTTGGGAAAGGTGAAGTCCATGGGCCGGCCGAGAATGTCCGGGAACATGACTCGGATAAACTCGATGTTATGGGCCGGGTCGCGGACGTATTTCAGGACCTCTTCCTCCCCGCGGAAGCCGAACGACCGGACGGGGCTGTGCGCTTTGGGAGCCATGGTCTTATCTCCTTTCCTTTCTCATCGCACCTTTTGGAGAGCTTGATAATTAACATATGTAATTAAAATATGGTAAAAATATTCATATTGTCAATATATTTATTTAAATACTTGACAAATGTAATTAAGCCGGCCTATGTTATAATTCCATCACTCTCCAGGCGGAGCGAGGCCGATGAAGAAAAATGTCGGAAGACGTCCCGCGGCTGGGAAATCCGCTGCCAGGAAGAACGGACAGGGAGGATTGCCGATGATTGATGAAATGGGCAAAAAAATCATCCGGGCCCTGAATCAAAACGCCAGGCAGAGCTACCGCGAGATCGCCAAGAAAATCGGGACCTCCGCCCCGGTCGTGATTCACAAGATCAAGCAGATGGAAGCCGGCGGCGCTCTGAGGGGCTATATCCCTCTCGTGGACCCCGTCGCGCTCGGCTTGGACCTCACGGCCGTCATCGCCCTGCGCATCTCCAAGGGGCAATTGCTCGAAACGCAGAAGCGGATCGCCCGGGATTCCAGAGTGAGCGCGGTTTACGACATCACCGGCGAGTGGGATTCGCTCGTGGTCGGGCGTTTCCGAGGCCGCGACGACCTCAACGCTTTTATCAAGAACCTGCTCGCCCAGCCGAACGTCGACCGGAGCGTGACGCACCTCGTCCTGAACACCGTCAAGGAGGAGCACCGGGTTCCCGTTTGAGGGCGGGAGCCGCCGCGTCCCGCTCCGTTATTCCCGGACGGGCAAGGGCGCGATCCTGTTATGTCCTGAGGAATACGGATACGTATACCGGGGACATGCAGAAATCGGGGGTGAGACGTCGTCGCTCAGTTGACAGAACCTGAAAATGTGACATAGTATTCCTTTTTCTGACAGGAGGGCGGACATGGCGGAAAAAATTGTGCAAACCATCGGTCATCATTATATCGTCGAGGCCTCGTCCTGCGACCCTGAAATCATCGGCAGCGTGGAAAAGGTCCAGCAGATCCTGGTCAAAGCCGCGGAGGCCGCCGGGGCCCAGGTGTGGGCTATTTCCTTCAGCCGGTTTCCGCCCAACGGCGTCAGCGGGGTCGTGGTTATCTCCGCTTCTCATATTTCCACGCACACCTGGCCTGAAAACGGCTATGCCGCGCTCGACATCTACACCTGCGGAGCGGACGTGGACCCTGAGAAAGCGGTTTTTTACGCTGTGGAGGCCTTCGGCGCTTCGACTTCTCACATCACCGAGATCACCCGAGGCCTCGACGAGGGCGATGCGGCCTACTTCCACAGTTTCGTAACCTGGGAAGAGAATTTTCGGAAGAGCAAGGAGGCCGAGAGGCGCCGGGAGCGCGCAAACGGCCAATAGCATTTTCATTAATGTAAAGTCCTTTTACATCAGCTTCTCTCATTATTCAGACTTTACGCCGGAAAAACTATTTTTCTTTGGCACAAATCTGGCAAAATATGCGGTACTGATCATGACTGTTCGGGAAATGAGAGCAATCAATCCATGAAACGATCGTCCTTTGGCCCGGTAGTGTTCTTTGTCTTCTGCCTGGGGCTGACATCCGTATCTCAGGCTTTCTCCGGAGTGATGGAAAAGGAACTGGTCTCAAAACTCCGGGAGGCTTTCAGCTCCGGCGATGAAGCGGCCTACGCTTCGCTGTTTGCCCCAGGCCTCAGGGGCGAAGAAGCGGCTTTCCTGCGCGACCTCAAGCGGGATTTCAACTTTGAACGGGCCGCTTTTATCCAGCCTCAGCCGTTGGAGGCCGGCCTAGACCCCTCCCGGGTGTTCCTTCGAGTCTTCCTGGAGAATAAGTTTTCGGCCATGCTTCAAACCTGGAGCCTTCTCCTCGAGCCTGCAGCAGAGGGGGATGTCATCATCGACAAGAAGATCAGGAGCGACCTTGGCATTCTTTACAAGGTGACGATCCCTTCGGGCCGGGTCGAAGCGGCCTCCCGAGTGGAAATCCGCCATCAGGACATCAGCCTGATCTTCACCAACGCTTTCGTCTATTACGACAACATCCCCGGCTTGGAGACGGCCTTGCTCGTCATGGGCCAAGGCGTCGTCGCCTATTCCCCCTCCTCGCCCCGGGAGAAGCACCAGCTCGAGTTGGCCTACAAGACCCGCACGCTCAATAAACAGGTCAGCTACGCCTTCTGCCGGTTTTCGAACTCCTTCTTCCAAACCGACATCCGGATTACGCCCGCCGACGGGGGCGAGGTCTCCGGCCCGAGCGAATCGGTCTCGGTCCGGGCCGCCAGCCTCTTCCAGAAGCATTACCCGCGGTATTTCACCGTGGTCGACTCCCTGAGCCGGGAGCGGCTTTCCTTCCTTCCCCAGGGCCAGGAGGCCGTCTTCGACTTTATGACGGACGAGAACGTGGAATTCACCTACGTCTACACTCCCTTCACCGAGGAGGAAGTGTTCTTCATCGAACAGAGCCGGCAGAAGCTCATCAACCTTTATTCTCCGCCGGACCAAGAGGGGCGGAGGAAGATGTTCATCTCCTTCCAGGTGAAATTCGACATCCTGCACTATGACCTCGAGGTCAGCGTCTCACCCAAGACCCGCCAGCTGTCAGCCAGGGCGAGGATATCCGTCTTGGGGCGGCGGGAGAATTTGGACTACCTCAAGCTTCGGCTGAACAAGGAACTGGAGATTGTCCGTGTCCAAGACCACCTGGGCCGCGAGCTGTTCACCACCCGAGACAATTTCCGGGACCTGCTGTACATCTATTTCCTCGAGCCCATCGGCCGGGAATCGCCCTGCAGCTTTGAGGTTTATTACCGGGGTCGCCTCGCTCTCCCCGAGCAGACGACGGACGTCCTGGCCGCGGGCCAGTACAACGAGACTCTCATCCTGACTCCTCCCAGGTATGAGAGCTATCTCTACAGCCTTTCGGCCAGCTGGTATCCCGGGCCCACGGACGATGATTATTTCACCGCCCGGCAGAGGATCATCGTTCCCCCCGAGTATAGCTGCGTGGCCAATGGGCTCCTCACGGAACGCGCCACGCTGGACAGCCCGCCCGGCGTCTTGGGGCTGGACAAGGCCGGCCACGCCGTTTATGTCTTTGAGACCATGCAGCCGGTTAAGTACCTGTCCTTTATCGTCGGAACCTTCGCCGAGGAGGCTAAGAGCCCCGGGCCGCCGCCCCTGCGCTACCTCGTCTCCTCGAACGTCTTCTACTTGAAAAAAATGCAGGTCTCCCTCTTGAAGGAGATCTTGGCTTATTACGAGCGGCTGTTCGGCCCCTATCCCTACGGAGAGCTGACCGTCGTTCACCGCCTCTGGCCCGTCGGCGGCGGACACAGCCCCGCTTCCTTCGTCGTCGTCAACGAGCTCCCCCGATCGGTGGATTCCCGCCTGCCCATCAATCCCTCCAGTCCCGTGGACCTATCGCGCTGGAAGGAATACTTCATCGCCCATGAGATTGCCCATCAATGGTGGGGCCAGGGGCTGACCTGGCGTTCGTACCGCGACCAGTGGCTGAGTGAAGGGCTGGCCCAGTTCGCCACGGTCCTGTTCCTGGGGGAGAAGCACGGGGAGCGGGCCCTGGCCGGCATCATGGAGAAGTTTTGTCAATGGACGAACACCTCCTCGCGTTGGGGACAGATCTCCCTCGGCTCCCGCCTGAGCTATCTCAACTTTGAAGCGTACCAGGCCATCATTTACAACAAGACGGCGGTCGTCCTCAACCTCCTCAGGGAAGTCATCGGCTCCGAGGCTTTTTTCGCCGGGATGAGGGATTTCTTCCGGACGCATCTCTTCTCCGCCGCCCGGACTTCCGATTTCCGCAGGGCCATGGAGAAGTCCTCCGGCCGCGACCTGGGCCGGTTTTTCGAAGGATGGTTCGACTCTCATCTGCTGCCCGAGACGCGGGTGAGCCTGGCCGCGGTCGAAACGGACGAGGGCCGGAGCCTTCAGGTGAAGGTCCGACAGATGTCCGAAGTTTTTGTCTTCCCCCTGTGGCTTGAATGGCAGGAGGGGGGG
>CAZFTV010000153.1:0-4827 GCA_964521765.1 uncultured Eubacteriales bacterium | reverse complement strand
CGCGGCGACTATTATGAGACGCTGGTCTCGATGAGCACCAAGTCGCTCAGCCTCAACCTCTACTGCGCGACAAAGTTCGGGCCCGACAGCCCCCAAGCGCGCCAACGGTACAAGCTTGGCGACGTCAACGTCTCCCTCATCCGCACCTTCAACGGGGCGACGATCACCCTCTACCACGACACCTCCTCGCCGCGGCCCTACAGCCGCAAGCACGTCGTCCAGGGCACGGCGGGCATCTTCGAGCGCTGGCCCGAGCGGGTGTACATCGAGGGCCGAAGCCCGCAGCCTCACCGCTGGGAAACGCTGGACGCCTACGAGGAGCACAACCATCCCCTGTGGCAAACCGTCGGCGACCGGTCCGAGGGCGAGGGGCACGGCGGCATGGATTACCTGGAGGACTACCGGCTTATCGAATGCCTGCGCCGGGGCGCGCCGCTCGACATGGACGTCTACGACGCCGCAGCCTGGAGCGCGGTCGCCGAGCTCAGCGAGCGCAGCGTGGCGGGCAAGGGCCGGCCGGTCAAGTTTCCGGACTTCACCCGGGGCGGCTGGCGCCGCCGGCGCGAGCTCCAGGTGATGAAGGTCTGATCAGATCCTGAAAAGCTATTTCTTCCTGCTTTTCTCTTTTTCTTTAATCTTCCGCGCCGCGACGAGGAACTTGCCGCAGTTCTCGCAGATGTAGATGTCGTTGCTGCCGGCGATGGCCGAGCTCATGCCCGTGGCGGCGTTGATGTTGCAGCCCTGGCAGACGCCTCCCTCGAGCTCGGCCACGGCAAACCCGTAGCGCTGCATGAGCCGGTCATAGCGGTTGAGGAGGTTATCGTCGAGCTCGCCGCGGATCAGGCGGGCCTGTTTCTCGAGCGGTGCGCGCTTGGCCTTGGGCGTGCGCCGCAGCTTCATGTCGATCTCCTGGAGCTTCTTCAGCAGGCTGGCCCGGCTGACGACTTTGTCCTCGAGAGGGATGCGGAGCTCGATCTCGGAGAGCACCCGGTAGAGCTCATCCCGGTCTTTGGCCTCAAAGGCCCGCCGCCGGAACTCCGGTTTGCGCAGGAAGCCAGCCAGGCCGGCGAAGAGGTGGTTGAACAGGCCCGGCAGAGCCGGGTTCCAGATGACGAGGATGACGAGGTGGACCTTCCCCTTGTCCACGGCGTCGAAGTCGATCCCCTTCTCCGAGCGGCCGACGGCCACGGTCAGGTCCCCCCCGGCGTTGACCCGGGCGTGGGGCAGGGCGATGCCGTCTCCGATGGCCGTTGTCTCCAGGCGCTCCCGGTCGATGATGCGCGTCAGGAGGAGCTTTTTGTTGTCGATGTGCTTGTGTTTATGGAGAAGTTCGAGAAGCTCGTCAAGGGCGTCGACCTTGGTCCTGGCCTGGAGCTCGTAGACGATGTGGCCCGGCTTTAGAAATTCCGAGAAGAACGAGGCCTGAATCTTGTGAGTTGTCTCCATTGGGGAATTTCATCCTAGCACACCTTCTCCCTCTGATTCAAGCCCTCAATGAATCGCGATAGCATCTTTTTGTGTGATTCAAAGAGAGGATTGAAGTGGGGTGGCGCGGTCCAGACCCCATGAAAATCAATCACATCACACAAAAAGATGCTCCCTGGAATCGAGAAACGGCCCGGGAAGGAGGGACTTCCGGTTCGGGGGTCCGGCCAGCCTAGAAAAACACGCCGCGGAAGAACAGCCCCGTGTAAAGGACGAAGACGGAGAAAACAAGGACGGCGGCGTAGAAGCCGAGCAGGCCGAACTTGAGCCAGGGCCGGGCCGGCTTCTCCTGGGAGACAAAGGCCAGGACGAGAAAGAGGAAAACTTCATAGGAGGCCCGGATGCCGTTGTCCATGTGGACCCACATCTTGGCGTAGTTGAGGGAAACGGCGGCCAGGGCGTAAAGCGCCAGGCCCAGGGTGAGAACATTCCTTGTCCGGACGACGAGAATCCAGGCGAAGATCACGGCCAGGACGAGCAGGAAGGGGTAGAAAATCGCCGTCGGGACGAGGTCCGCCTGGTAGGTCCCGGCGCTGACTTTTCGAAAAAGCTCGGCGAAGCCCGCGAAAGGCAGCGTCAGGACGTCGCCGCGATGGAAAAACGTCTCCAGGCCGTAGAGGCCGTAGAGCCTCGCCGTAAGGAACGCCTTCCACAATGCATAGGGCAGGACCGAGCTTCCGACCCACAGGGTCGCCTTGAGGTCTTTGCGTCGGAAGAGCTCATAGCCGGCCGCCGCGGCCACGGCCACAAGGCCCATCTCTCTGACGAGAATCGAGGCGGCAAGCAGGAGAGCGGCAGGCAGGAAACGCCGCCGCAGATAGAAAGACAGCCCGCCGAGCAGGAAGGCCAGACACAGCGACTCGGGGAGGCCGAAAAATAGGGACAGATGGAATCCGGGGACCAGAACATACAGGAACGCCCACAGCGGGCTCTTTTTATAAAAGAGGATGATCCTGAGGAAAAAGAACGCTCCGGCGAAATGGGACAGGACGACAAGCCAGACCATGACCGCGGGGAATCGGGCGGCGTCGCCGAGCGAAACGAGCCTGACGAGCAAGGGGAATCCGATGCGGCCGGCGCGATAAGCCGGATGGTCGAGGTAGAGAAGCGCCCGCCGCGGGTCGTCCTTGACGCGGGTGAGGAACGGGTCGTGGGCCAGAAAATAATAGAACTGCCCGTCGTAGCCTCCCTCCTCCGCCGGCAGGCTCATCCGGATTTCGTTCTCCCGGTAATAGTGGAACCAGTCGGCGTTGAGGTGGCGGAAAAACGGCCGCTCCGACGGCCCGTCGATGAGGGCGATGCGCGCCTCCCGGCCGACCCAGGGACGGACGTCCCAGACGCGCAGGTTCATCCGCTCCAGGTTCCGCCCCGTATCCTCGCGCACGACGCGTCCCTCGACCTCAAGCGTCGCTGCCTGGCGGCCCAGGCCGTGCTCGAGGTCCGTCCGGCCGCCCCCCAGGAGAAAGCCGATCCGACCCTGCTCGATGATAAAAGGAACGGACAGGAGGCGGCCCTCGGGCCCGTCCCCCTGGCTGACTCCACCGTACTTGTCGTAGGTCCCGACAAAGCAGAGGCCCTGGGCGTTGATAAAGAAGGGCCTTTCATTGGCCTTCAGGTTCTCCTCGCGGACGGGCTGGTAGAGAAAGGCCTCGCCCTCGGGAGTCCAGTTCTCGAGAGTCCCTTTCTCAAAGTCCGAGTTGTCGAAGAGGAGGGGCGGGTCGACGTTCCAGAAGACCTGGTCGAAGTTTTCGAGCCGCACGCGGACGAAATGCATGAAGCGGGCGTAGTCGCCGCCGAAGGACGCTTGGACGCCTTTCATGAAGGAGAGATAAAAAAGAAAGACGAGCAGCGGGATGATGAACAGGACGGCGGCTTTTTTGGCGCGGCTTTCTTCCAAGCCGCGCACGGTGAAAAATGAGGCGAGGAAGGAGATAGCTTTGCGGGCTCGAACGAGAAAGCCTCTTTTCACCGGCCGGAAACGTACAACAGGGCCCGCCAAGAGTCAAGCCGATGCATCGAGGATCGATCCCGGCATAGTGAATTATCGGCGTCTGCGGATAGGTCGGACGCGAAGCCGACCGAGAAAACCGTTGATTCGCGGCGTTAAAAACCGCGGAGGCGCCGATGCCCTTCCACCCGGCCGACTATGTGAGGTATTTCCTACAGCGGAGTCGCGTCGCCGAAATCCAAAGCGGCGTCATGCCGCCGCACTCCAAAAAAGAATTTATTTCTGCGGGACGGGCAGGATGCCGCCGGCCAGCTCGCCGATGACGTTGATGAGCTGGGTATCGGCCGGGACGACGATTTTGGCATTATGAGCCAACGACCTCTCCACGGTCTCGAGACGCTTCAGGAGCTGGGCATTGCCCACGAAGTACTGCTGGGCCGCCTCGTTGACGAGCTTGATGGCCTGGGCCTCTCCCTCGGCCTCAAGAATGCGGGCTTGCCGGATGCCCTCCGCCTTCTTGATCTCCGCCCGGCGCGCGCCGTCGGCCACTGTTTCGGTGGCCGTGGCGAAATCCACGGCGGCGATCTTCTCGTTCTCGGCCTTGACGACCTTGTTCATCGTCTCCTGGACGTCCTTGGGCGGGTCGATCTCCTTGAGCTCGGTGCGGACGATCTCAATGCCCCAGGAGGCCGTCTCCTCGCGGAGCGTCTTCTGGAGCTCGTTATTGATCTTGCCCCGCTCGGAGTTGGCCGACTTGAGGGTCAGCGTGCCGATGATATTGCGCAGCGTCGTGCGGGCCAGGTTGACGATCTGCCACTGGTAGTTATAGACGTTGTACTGGGAGCTCTTGACGCTCTCCTCGTCGGCCTTGACCTTGAAATACACCTGGGCGTCCACCCGGGCGTTCAGGTTGTCGTTGGTGATGATCTCCTGGGGCTGGGCGTCGACCATAACCTCGGTGATGTTGACCCGGTACATCTTGTCGATGATGGGGATGATCCAGTGGAAACCGGGCCGGCCGAAACGCTTGTATTTCCCCAGGCGCTCGATCAGGCCGCGGTGGGTCGGCCGGACAATGCGGATGCCGCTGAAAAACAGGAGCAGCACGACCATCCCGATGATGAGGGCTAAATTGGTGTCCAACATATCGTCCTCCTTTTATTGCTCATTCCTCGTCCTACAGCTCCGCTCCAGGGCAAGGAAGCCACTCCGGCCGAGCTTTGAGCGTTCTTGTTTATTATACGATAAAAATACGCAAAAGATTGGCGCGGCGGCGCGTCGCAGCTTTTCTTTTCCACGCTTCAAGACAATTTGTTAGCCGTCTTCTGCTTGTTCTCTTTATCCCCCCTGCCCCCTTGGGGAAACAAGGGGACAACCGGCTGGCGTTTCCGGAT
>CAZFTV010000152.1:0-4844 GCA_964521765.1 uncultured Eubacteriales bacterium | reverse complement strand
TGCCGCAGGACTCGGCCTGGGTGAAGTTCAAAAAATATTTGGCCGTATCCACGATGCAGGTGTTCTTGTCTAGCACGATCAGTCCTCCCGAGCCCATGATCGACCCGGCCGCGGCCAGGTTTTCATAATCGATGGGCAAGTCGAGGAACTCCTCTCCCAAACAGCCGCCCGAGGGACCGCCCGTCTGGACGGCCTTGAAATCCTTGGCCAGGCCTCCGCCCACGTCGTAGATGACCTGCCGCAGGGTCATGCCCAGGGGAACCTCGATGAGGCCGGTTCGCCGGACCTTGCCCACGAGGCTGAAGGTCTTGGTCCCCTTGGAGGTTTCCGTCCCGAACTGGAAATACCACTCCGCGCCGTTGCGGATGATGTTGGGCAGCGTGGCCAGCGTTTCGACGTTGTTGATGACGGTCGGCCGGCCCCACAGCCCGGAGACGGCCGGGAAGGGAGGCCGGGTGCGCGGCATGCCCCGTTTCCCCTCGATGCTGGCGATGAGGGCGGTCTCCTCTCCGCAGACAAAAGCTCCCGCGCCCTCCTTGATGTGGATGTCGAAGCTGAAATCGCTCCCAAGAATCTTGCGGCCCAGAAGCCCGACCTCCCGCATGGCTCCCAGGGCTCGCCGGAGGCGGGCGATGGCCAGCGGATATTCGGCCCGGATGTAAATGTACGCCTCGTCCGCGCCCAGGGCGTAAGCGGCGATGAGCATGCCCTCCAGGAGAGCATGGGGATCTCCCTCGATAAGCGAGCGGTTCATGAAGGCGCCGGGGTCTCCCTCATCCGCGTTGCAAATCAGGAATTTCCTGTCGCTCTCGGTCTCGCGGCAGATGAGCCATTTGCGCCAGGTTGGAAACCCCGCTCCTCCCCTGCCCCGCAGGCCGGATTTTTTGACCTCCTCCAACACCTCGATCCAGGTCAATGACAGGCACCGCTCCAGGCCAGCGTACCCGTCCCGGGCCAGGTAATGGTCAAGGCTCTCGGGATCGATGATCCCGCAGTTGCGGAGAACGACGCGCGTCTGAGGAGCGAGCATGGGATGGTCGAAAAAGCGCGGAAATTCCTTCGTGCCGTTCGTGCCGAAGTGGCCCACCAGGCGGCCCTTGTAGACTTCTCCCTTCTCGAAGAAGGACTCGAGGATGCCCTTGACCAGGCTAGGGGTCATATTCGAGTAGCTGACCCGGGGCCGGCCCGGCATCTGGACATCAACCAGGGGCTCGAGGTAACAGGGGCCGATGCAGCCGACGCGCACGATGTCGGCGTTCAGGTTGTTCTTTTTCAGATACCCCTCGATGGCTTCGATGACTTCGGCCGCTCCCGCGGCCAGGCCGCAGGAACCCGCGCCCACGTAGATGACGGGCCGTCGGCTATCCCGGAGCGCCTGCCAGGTTTTTCGGGCTTGCTGCCGCCGGGACTCAAGGCTGGTCATGATGCAGGCCTCCGTCCAGGTACTCCTGAATCTTCAGCACGGATGTCTGGCCGTAAATCTTGTCGTCGACGCTCAGCACCGGAGCCAGGGCGCAGCAGCCGAGGCAGGCCACCCGCTCGAGCTGAAACCGGCCGTCGGCCGTGACTCCTCCGGGCTGGATATCCAGCCGGCGCTTCAAGACGGCCAGGATCTGCTCCCCGCCCCTGACATGGCAGGCCGTTCCCAGGCAGACCTTGAGGATGTGCTCGCCGGGCTTGGCGAAGCGGAACTGGGCGAAGAAGGTGGCCACTCCGTAAATTTCGTTCTCGGACATCCTCAGCCAGCGGGAAACGCGGCGGATGGATTCGGGGGCGAGGTATCCCTCGGCGGCCTGGATCTTCTGCAGGACGGGGATGAGGTCCGCGGGCTCCCCCTGGAATTGTTTTTTCAGCTCTTCAAACGCCTCAGAGTTCATAAGCAACAGCCTTTCACCCGAGAGGTAGCCTTCGGTTCCGATCGGGTTGGGGAATGCGCCAAGCCGTCCTATTTCAAACCCAGGTCCGTCAATTTCCGGGCGTATGTCCAGGCATCATCTGTCGAGACGAAGAGGGCGATGCCCGCCTTGTTGGCCAGAGCCACGACATCCTCGGCCGGGACCTTGCCCTTGACGATGACGATCATGGCCACATCGACAAGGTTGGCCGCGGCGATCAGGCTCTTATGCGTCTGGAGGGTGACCAGGATGCCGTTGGGCTTGGCCCCGGTGATGATGTCCGAGACCATGTCGGAGATGTAGACGCCGTCGACCTCTTTATCCGTGTAAGGGTTGATCGGTTTTAACCCCGTTTTTTCCGCAAGCTCGGAGATTTTCATTTTTTCCCTCCTGGACGATGTGGAGCCGCCGATTCGCCGGAATAGAAGTCCGTCAGTCCCGTGTCGGCGATGATGATGCCCTGGCATCTGTCGATGCTGCAACACAGTTCGCAGGGCACGACGACGATGGACTTGGACGATGTCTTGAGGTTCTGGTTGAAGTACTCGTTCAGGGCTTGGATACCCTCCTGGCTGACGCAGCGGCGCGAAGCGTGCGAGCTGTCGCCGCAGAGGGCGACATAGACCCAGGTCGAGGGGCCGCTCTGCCGGGCCAGGTCGGCCACGGGACAGGCGGGGTCCGCGCAGGTCGAGAGCATCAGGCCCGTCATGTCGTCCAGGCTTACGGTCTTGCCGCAGTCCCGGCAGGCCAGGTCGAATTTCACCGCCTGGGAGCTTCCCAGGTGAATCCAAAAGTGCTTCCCTTCCTGGTACTCCTCGACGGGCGCCGCGGCCTCGGTGGAAAAATAGGAGGAGCGCGCGCCGCACTCGAAGCAGCCCTCCACCACCAGGTAACCGTGCCGGACGTTGGTCATGACCCATTGATGGACACAGGGGCTCATGGCGCCTTCCTTGCAGGGATCGGAAACGAAAAAGATATCCTCCCGCGGGTTTTTGCCTCTCCCCTCATGCTTCTCTCGTCAGCCATAATCTTATTAACAGGAGATAATAGGATATGAGCGAAGAGCGTGTCAAGGCGCGCCGGCGGTTTTCTGGGATGCGGCCTCATGAGGCCGTTTTAAAAACGGCGACGCATCGCGGCGCTCCTAAACGCGCCCCCGGTCCGGCCGTCTTGGTCCATAGAGCGCGCCGCGCTCGGCCGTCCCGTGCAGACCTACGGCGACTGACGGCGCGCGTTAGCCGGCTTAAATTCTGTAGAGCGTTTCGTATTGCCTAAATGTCTTGAGCCAGTCTTGATAAGGGGCTTTCCCCTTCTTTTCCTGGATCTCTTTCAGCCATTCCCTGGATTTCTCCATCTCTTTATCGTAGATCGCGCGCGCTTCCCTTTGCAGCCGCTCCAGCCCCTCCCGGGTCTTTTCCCCTGTTTCTTTAACGGTTTTTTCAAAGACCTGCCGGGATTCAGAGAAGCTCCTGCCGGCGTTTTCATAGAATTCGAACAGGCGGCTGAATGGCTCTCCCCTCTCTTCCTCGGCGATGTCCACGAGGACGGTGTTGGTTTTCTTGTCCCTGAGGAATTCGACCTTGACCTTCCCGCCCTTCTCCTTGGCTTGAACGACGGCGCTCAGCGCGGCCACCGTCTCCACCCGCTTTCCGTCGGCCTTGAAGATCAGATCCCCCACTTTCAGCCCGGCTTTCTCCGCCGGGCCCCCCTTGGTCAACTCATTGACGATCAATCCCCGCCCCTCGCCGAGCCCGAAAAACACGGCCAGTTCCGGAGATGTCTCCTGGAGATAGACGCCTATATATTTTCTCCTCTCCCAGCGGCCGGCATCGGGCGGGAGAATCCTCGGGATGACGGGCCCGCCGGGTGTTTCCGGCAGGGCGAAGAGCTCGGGAAACTTCAAAAACATCTCGCGCTGAGCCGCTTTTTCGGGGTATTCGCCCATCTTGACCTTGATGTCCAGCGTCTTGCCCCTGCGGAGGACCTGGAGCGCAACCTCCTGGCCCGGCTTGGTCTTCCGGACGGACGAGGCCAGCATCGCCGCGCTGACGACGTTCCGGCCGTTGAACTTGACGGCGACGTCCCCCTCCTGGATCTTGGCCTGGGCGGCCGGGCTCCCCTTCTCCACTCCGGCGATGATGACCTGGTTGTCCTCACCATCGGCGATGGTCACGCCCAGCCAGCCGCGCTGGACCTTGCCTGTGTCGCGGATCTCCTGGAAAACGGCCTTGACCGTCTCCAGGGGAACGGCCACGGCCATGCCTGCCGCCGGGGACTCCGCCCGGCTCCAGACCAGCCCGGAGCCGACGACCTCCCTCTCGCGGAATTCGAACATGACCGGACTCTCGCCCGAATAGACGCCCCGCAGCAGCCCGACCATCCGTCCCTCGGCGTCCACCACCGGGCCGCCGCTCATGCCGGGCACGACCCAGACGTTGAGGCGCAGCTTCTCCTCGGAAACGGAGCTGACGATGCCCTGGGTGACGGCGGGCGTGTTCTCTGGAGAGATGCCGACGACGGCGATCCAGGCGCCCGGGCCCAGCCGGGAGGCGCTGCCCTGGGCGAGCGGCGCCAGGTTTTTCTCCTTGGCCCGGAGGACGGCGATGTGGGTCTCGGGGTCCATCCCCAGGAAATCGGCCTGGATCCAGCGTCCGTCCGAGGCCAGAACTCTGATTTTTTCCTCTGGGGAGGAGATGAGCGCCGTGGTGACGATGTGGCCGGCGTTGTCCATGACGACGCCGGTGGCGATTTTCCTCCGACCGCCCCTGGACTCGACCTTGACCACGGAGGGATGGACGGACTTGGTCAGGGCCTCAATTTTTTTCTCGTCCTGAGCTGCGCTGTCGGGCGAGGCCGCAAGGGGCAGCCCTGCCGCCAGAAATGCGGCGGCGGCGGTTATAATAGCGATTTTCTTGAACATGTCGGCTAAAACCTCCCTAATATCGAATT
>CAZFTV010000151.1:2018-4948 GCA_964521765.1 uncultured Eubacteriales bacterium | reverse complement strand
TCCACCCACTCTTACATGGACCCCATCATAGTTGGAAATAGAATCCTTTGGAGCTTCAAATTGGTTTAGTCCTCTTTGATCCAGATACCTAAAATTGTCCAGGTCTCTGTCTTCTCTTTCCTGGGCTTGTCGGGAGCGCCCGCAGCAGAAGCCCCGAAAGTCAAAGTCCTGTTCGAATGGCTCGTGGCCGGCCGGGTTTCCGCCGCACTGTCCTTTCAGTTCGACGCGCTGGCTGCGGTCATGACCCTGGTCGTGACCTCGGTGGGCTTCCTCATCCACGTCTATTCCGTCGGCTATATGAAGGACGACCGCTCCTACGCCCGGTTTTTCGGGTTTCTAAACCTTTTCACCTTCTCCATGCTTTTGCTGGTTCTGGCCTCCAACATGATCCTTCTCTTCGTCGGCTGGGAGGGCGTCGGCCTGTGTTCTTACCTTCTGATCGGCTTCTGGTTTGAAAAACCCTCGGCTGCCGCAGCGGGGAAAAAGGCCTTCATCGTCAACCGCGTGGGCGACGCCGCTTTCCTCCTCGGGATCATGTTCCTCATCCTGAAGGTCGGGGGGACGGAATTCCGGGACATCGAGCAGGCCGCCCTGAGCGGCGGTCTGGCGGCGGGGACGGCGACCCTGATCGGCCTGCTGCTGTTCGCGGGAGCGTGCGGCAAATCGGCCCAGCTGCCCCTTTACATCTGGCTTCCGGACGCCATGGAAGGACCGACCCCGGTCAGCGCCCTGATCCACGCCGCGACCATGGTCACGGCCGGCGTTTACATGGTGGCCCGTTTGAACCCGCTCTATTCCCTCTCCCCGGCAACCCTGCAGACGATAGCCATCGTAGGCGCCGCGACGGCCGTCTTCGCCGCCACCATGGCTCTCGTGCAGAACGATATCAAGCGGGTTCTGGCCTACTCCACGATCTCCCAGCTGGGTTTTATGTTCATCGGCTGCGGCGTGGGCGCTTACGCCGCGGGCATTTTCCACCTCTTTACCCATGCCTTCTTCAAGAGCCTGTTGTTCCTCGCCGCGGGGAGCGTCATGCATGCCCTCTCCGGGGAGCTGGACATGCGCAAGATGGGAGGGCTGCGCAAACACCTGCCCCTGACTTACGCCACCTTCCTCGTCGGGGCCATTGCCATTTCCGGGGTGCCGTTCTTTTCCGGCTTCTTCTCCAAGGACGCCATCCTGACCAGGGCTTTCGCCGGGGGTCAAATCGTCGTCTGGGCCCTGGGTCTCCTGGCCGCGGTCATGACCGCCTTCTATATGTTCCGCCTCCTGATTCGGACTTTCCACGGACGGGAGCGGCTCGACCCCGGCGCAAAAGCGCACCTCCACGAATCACCGCCGGTCATGACCGTTCCCCTCGTCGTCCTCGCCTTTCTGTCCTTCGGGGCGGGTTATCTCGCCCTGCCGGCCGTATTCGGCAGAAACCTCGACCGTTTCTCCCGATTCCTCGAAAGCGTCGTTCCCGCGGGCGCTGAATCCCATCTGGGGATGGGAACGGAATGGCTGCTGATTCTGGCCTCAACGGCCGTCGCTCTCCTGGGCATAAGCTTGGCGCTTTTGTTCTACGGCCGCCGGCCCATGATCCCCGAAGCCCTCGTTCGGAAGTTTCCCCGGTTGTATAGCCTTGTGGCGCACAAGTATTACGTCGATGAGGCCTATGGAGCGCTCATCGTCAATCCTCTCCTGAGGGGGTCCGAGGCCGTCTACCGTCACTTCGACCTGAAAATCATCGATGGAGCCGTCAATGGGGCGGGGCGGCTAGCTTCCCTGGCCGGCCGGGGACTCAACACTCTGCAAACCGGGCGGACTCGGGACTACGCCCTGGCCATCCTGGCCGGGCTGCTCATCGTCCTGGGGGTTCTAGTGCTCTAGGAAAAGACTCATGCCTATCCTCAGCCTGCTCACCTTCCTGCCGCTGGCCGGCGCGCTGCTCCTCGTTTTCATCCCCCGCGACAAAGTGAGCCTCCTGCGCAACCTGTCCCTGGGCACAGCCGGTCTCGTCCTGACGTTGTCCGTGGGGCTCTACCTGTCTTTCGACGGAGGACAAGCCGGAATGCAGTTCGTGGAACACGCGCCCTGGCTCGGCTCCGGCATCGAGTACCACCTGGGTGTCGACGGCATCAGCCTGTTCCTCGTCCTGCTGACGACTTTCCTCCTGCCCGTCGCCCTGCTGGCCTCCTGGAATGCGGTCAACGACAAGGTCAAGGAGTTCGTCATATTCATGCTCGTCCTGGAGACGGGCATCATCGGCGTCTTCCTCTCCCTCAACGTCTTCCTGTTTTACGTCTTCTGGGAGGCGATGCTCATCCCCATGTACTTCCTCATCGGAGTCTGGGGAGGGGCGCGCCGGGTCTACGCCACGGTCAAGTTCGTTCTCTTCACCATGCTCGGCAGCCTGCTCATGCTGGTGGCTATCATCATCCTCTACCGCCAGTCGGGGTCGTTCAACCTCCTGGAGTATTACAGGCTGGCCGGCTCGGGAGCCTGGCTGGACCCCCGTCTTCAAGCCTGGCTGTTTCTGGCTTTCGCCCTGGCCTTCGCCGTAAAGGTGCCGTTTTTTCCCCTCCATACCTGGCTGCCCGATGCGCATGTCGAAGCCCCCACCGCCGGTTCGGTAATCCTGGCCGCCGTTCTTCTCAAAATGGGCGCCTACGGCTTCCTCCGCTTCGCCCTGCCCCTCTTCCCCGAGGCCGTCTCCAAATTCCTGCCCTATCTCTCCGTCCTGAGCCTCATCGGCGTCCTGTACGGCGGGCTGATGGCCCTCGTTCAGAAGGACATCAAGTCTCTGGTGGCCTATTCGTCGGTCAGTCACATGGGCCTGGTGATGCTGGCCGTGTTTTCGCTCAACCTCGAGGGCATTCAAGGCGCGCTCTTCCAGATGGTCGCCCACGGCATCCAGAGAAAAAAACTAGATCCTAAGCAAATGAAAG
>CAZFTV010000151.1:0-2008 GCA_964521765.1 uncultured Eubacteriales bacterium | reverse complement strand
CCTGTTTCTCATCGTGGGCCTCCTCTACGAGAGATCCCATACCCGCCTGATCAAAGACTACGGCGGGTTGAGCCGTCAGATGCCCGTGCTGTCCGCTTTTTTTCTCATATCGATCCTGTCCTCGGCCGGCCTGCCCGGCTTGAACGGTTTCGTGGGCGAGGTCCTGTGCCTGTTCGCAATATTCAGGTCCAGCACGCTTATGGCGGCCCTGGCCGTGACAACCGTCATCCTGGCCGCGGCCTATCTGCTGGGCATGTTTCAGAAGGTCATGCACGGCCCGATCTCAAACCCCGCCGTCCGGACTTTCAAGGACCTCAGCCTCCGGGAAGTCTTCGTCCTCCTGCCGCTCATCGTGCTGATGTTCTGGCTGGGAATCCGACCCGGGCCCGTGCTCCGGAAAACAGACGCATCGGCCGCCCTCGTTCTTAGCCGGATCACGGCCCACTCTTCGGTTCTTGTTTCGACCCCCCCCTCGTCCCCCCCGGCGGCCGGCGTCCGTTCCATGCTCCCGTCTCCCCCCCCGGACCGGGAGCCTCGAGAGGAAGGCGAGGATGAGTAGCTGGACCGCCCTCCTTCCCCTGGCCGTCCTCACCGCCGGGGCTCTGCTCCTCCTTGTCCTCGAGGCGTTCCTCAAGTCCAAAGATAAAGCCTACCAGGGCTACCTGTCCGTGGCGTTCCTGGGGATGTCTTTCTATGCTCTGGCCCGCGGCTGGAACCGGGGATTGACGTATTTCCAGGGGAGTCTCGGCCTCGACAACCTCGGCCTCTTCCTCAGCCTTCTGCTGACGCTGGCCGTGGCCTTCGTCATTCTCATCAGCTTGAAGTACATCCCCCTCACGGGCTTGAACATCGGGGAATACTATCCCCTGCTTCTCCTCGCCCTGTCGGGCCTGGTGATCATGCTCACGACCACGAACCTGCTGGTCATCTTCCTGGGGCTGGAGGTTCTGTCCGTGTCGAGCTACGCCCTGGCCGGGCTTCGTCTTCATGACGAGAAATCATCGGAAGCGGCGTTGAAATACTTCTTGCTGGGAAGTTTCGCCTCGGCCTTCTTCGTCTTCGGATTGGCCCTCTGCTTCGGCGCCACGAACTCGCTCGAGATGTCCGCCGTGATCGACAGCCTCCGTTCAGGTTCCGGGCCGGCGCTTCTCGCCCTGGCGGGCCTGGCCTTCATCCTGGCCGGCCTGGCCTTCAAGATGTCGCTCGTTCCCTTTCACATGTGGACGCCCGACGTCTACGAGGGATCTCCCGTTCCCGTGGCCGCCTTTTTCTCCGTGGGACCCAAAGCCGTCGGGTTCGCCGTCCTCTTGCGCCTTGCGATTCCTCTCCTGGGGGACGGACACCGAAGCGGCGCTCTCCAGGGGCTCCTGACGGCCCTGGCCGTCCTGACCATGATCGTGCCCAACCTGGCCGCCATTCGACAGTCGAACATCAAGCGTCTTCTGGCCTACTCCAGCATCGCCCATGCCGGATACCTTCTCCTGGCCGTGCTGGCCGGCGACGCGGAAAATCTGGTCTTCTACCTGACCGTGTACGTCTTTATGAATCTGGGCGCCTTCGCTGCAGTGACCGCCCTGTGCCGGAAGGACGAGGAGCGCAGCGAGCTCGAAGATTTCGCCGGCCTGGGGTTTAGATATCCCTGGCTGGGGGCCATGCTTTCAATCTTCCTTCTGTCCCTGGCTGGCTTCCCGCCCACAGCCGGATTTCTGGCCAAGTTTTATGTCTTCAGCTCTGCGGCTGAAAAAGGCCTCGTTCCCCTTGTCGTTTTGGCCGTCCTGGCCAGCCTGGTCTCGGTCTATTACTACTTGAGGGTCGTCGTGTTCATGTACATGAAGCCTTCCCGGCGCGAGCCGAAGGCCGAAGCACAAAGCCCGGCCCTGCTCCTGGTGCTTTTCCTGTGCCTCTACGGAGTTCTCCAGCTGGGCCTCAACCCGGGCGCCGTCATCCATCTCATCCGCCAGACTCTGGCGGTCCTTCCTTAGAGAAAAAACGGCTGGAGCGGACCGTA
>CAZFTV010000150.1:4253-5004 GCA_964521765.1 uncultured Eubacteriales bacterium | reverse complement strand
AGGGAACCCGTACGCTTCGGCCGTCAGGGAGCCCTGGGCCGCGCCACCCCACTTCTATCTTGACCGCAAATCACAAAAACAATGCTGTCTTCGGGCGAAAAAAGATGAAAAGAGAACTCAGGAGGGTCGGTTTTTTCGTGAAGCGCGAATTGCTTTGAGCTTGGCCGCGGACAAGGTGTTGAGGATGTCCGCCTTGGCCAGCCAGGCGCGGCGGGCGATGCCCACTCCGTAGCGCATCATGTCCAGGCCCCCGGGATGGTGGGTGTCCGTGCCGATGCTGATTTTAATGTCGAGCTCGCGGGCCTGCCTGAGATGGGTCTCGTTGAGGTCGAGCCGGTCGAAGTAAGCGTTGAGCTCGAGAGCGGCCCCGCTTTTTCGCGCGGCTTCCATGACCTTCTTCAAGTCCACGTCGTAGCCCTCCCTTCCCGATATGAGGCGGCCAGTGGGATGTCCGAGGGCTGAGACCAGGGGATTCGAGAGGGCCTTGATCATGCGCTCGGTTACGTTCTTCCGGAATCCGGAGTGTATAGAGGCCACGACGCAGTCGAGCTTCTTGAGAATCACGTCAGGGAAATCCAGGCTACCGTCGCCGAGGATGTCCACCTCGATCCCTTTGAGCAAAGTGAACTTTCGATCTTCCGCATTCAGCCGGTCGATCTCCGCGGCCTGGCGGGCGAGGCGCTCGGGGCTCAGGCCGCCGGCGTAGGCCGCCGAGCGCGAATGGTCGCAGACGGCGATGTAGCCGTAGCCC
>CAZFTV010000150.1:0-4233 GCA_964521765.1 uncultured Eubacteriales bacterium | reverse complement strand
AATTTCCTTGAGCGTCATCCTCCCGTCGCTCCAGTCGGAATGGACGTGCAGGTCGCCTTTGATGTCCGCGAGCTCCACGAGCTCGGGCAGTTTGCCCCGGAGGGCAAGCTCGACCTCGCCTCGGTCCTCGCGCATCTCGGGCGGGATGAGCGGCAGGCCGAGCGCCCGGTAAACCTCTTCCTCGACGCGGCCGGCGATTTTTTTAGTCCCGCGGAAAACGCCGTATTCGGAGATCTTGAGGCCCATGTCCTTGGCCATGCCGCGCAGCTTGACGTTGTGCTCCTTGGATCCGGTGAAATACTGAAGGGCGGCGCCGTACTCGGACTCGTCCACGATGCGCAGGTCGACCTGCCGATCGCCGCCCGCGGCCGGGACGAGGATCGAGCTCTTGGTCTCGCCCGCGCCGAGGACGCGCGAGGCGCCGGGAAAGCCGGTGAACCAGGCGACGAGCTCCTGGCGGTCCTTGGGCCGGGCCCCGGCCAGGATGTCGATGTCGCCCACGGTTTCCTTCATCCGGCGCAGCGAGCCGGCCGGGGAGAGCGTCTTGAATTTCGGGTTGCGGCGGAGGTAGGCGAGGATCTCCTCGACGGCGTTCACGGCTTCGAAGATCGAGATCCGCTCCCGGGCCCGCCGGCGAAGGTCGAGGCCTTTGAGGATGTTGGCCGCGCGCTTACCGCCCGGGCCGCGGAGGCGGGCCAGGGAGCCGTCGGCCGCAACCCGCCTGAGGCCGGCCGCGTCCTTGACGCCGAGCTCTTTCCACGCCAGGCGGATCGTTTTTCCGCCGAGGCCCTGGACTTCAAGAAGAGGAAGGAGGCCCTGAGGAATGCCGGACAGGGCTTCCTTCAGCTTGGCCATCCGGCCCGTGCGGAGGTATTCCTCGACCTTATCGGCCAGGCCCTTGCCGATTCCGGGAACGTCACGCAGACGCTTTTCGGCCGCCAGGATTTCGGCGTCCTCGGAAAGGTCCTCAAAAATGCGGGCGGCCTTCTCATAGGCCAGGACCTTGAAAGAATCCTCGCCCTTGATTTCGAGGGCGTCGGCGATCGTTCGGAAGACCCGGGCCAGTTCCTGGTTCTTGGTCATCTGCTCGCCAGAGTTTGGAGCGCGCTCCTCGTCCGTCCGGCCTTGAGCCCGAGAGCCGGTCTCAAGCCTCGCCCGCGCCCTCCAGGCGCGGTTCCTTCCCTCCGCCCCACCACAGCAGCAGCTTTAACGGGACTCGGACGGCGTTCTTTTGAGCGCCTCCAGGGCTTCGGCGATTTTCTCCTTCATCGCCGGGTCCGTAACGCGCGGCATGAGTTTTTCAAGTATTTCGCGCGCCTCCTTGAGACGCTCGAGGCTCATGTAAGTCGCGGCCAGGTTGAAGGCGGACACGACATTTCCCGGGTCGAGCGACAGGACCTTTTCGAAATCCGCCGCGGCTTTGGAGTTGCGGTTGAGGCGGCTGAGGATGACGCCCCGGAGGTTCAGCCCGGGAATGGAGCCTTCGTCTTTTCCGAGCGCCAGGTTGGCGTATTCCAGGGCCTGCTCGGTCTTTCCCCGGTCGGAGAAATGCTGGGCCAGGTTCAGGGCGGCCGTGGGGTTCGGCTCCAGGGCGTATGCCTTCAGGAATTCTTCCTCGGCCTTGTCCTGGGCTCCGGACTGCCGATAGACCATGCCCAGCCGGGTGTGCGTCTCGGCGTCGTCGGGCTTGAGGGCGAGGTTTTTGAGGAGCAGCTCCTCGGCGGCGGAGTATTCCTTTTTGTCGAGCCGCAGCGAGGCGAGGAGGAACAGGGACGGCTGATGGTTCGGGTCTAGAGTCAAGGCCTGCTCGAGATATTTGACCGCTTCGTCTTTCAGGCCGTATTTAAAGGCCACCGCGGCCAGGTTGTGCTGGTAGGCGGCCGTATTTTCATCCAATTTCGGCCGCGTCTTCGTTGGCCCGGCGCATCCCCAGAGCGCGAGCGTTGTAGCGGCGACGAGGACCAAACTGAAGCGGCGCGGCCCGAATTTCAGATGCATAACACATTAATTCTATCACATTATTGTCCGCATTTACGGCGAGGCTGAGTCTTTGCCCCGGCTTTTTTGGAGTGCGGCCTCACGAGGCCGCTTTGAAAGCGGCGACGCGTCGCCGCACTCCAAAATGAACTACCCCAAGCGCCGAAGCTCTCCCCTTGGCTCCTTGCCGTCCTATTCTCGGCAGTTTTGGCCGGAGCGAGCCTCAGGCCGGATTTAGCCCTCCCCCTGGTCGCAATTATCCATTTTTGGGGCCTCGCGCGTTGTTTGACTTTTACGGGCGGCGACGTATATCTTTTATCACGCATGAAAGTCATCCTGGCCGGATACAATATCGACGCCGACGTCCTTCAGGACCTTCTGGCCGGGGCGCCGCCGCGCGCGGACGCCACGCCCGAGACGCTCTCGGCCGCCTACGCCCGCATCTCCCGCCATCCCGAGCCCGTGGACGAGCTGCGGCGCCAGGCCCGGGCCGAGGTCGAGAAGGCTCGCCTCTCGAACCAGACGATCATCTTCAAGATGGGCCACCACTCCGTGGCCGAGCACGCCGTCTTCAACTTCGACCTCCTGGGCCTCAGCCGCCTGGCCATCGAGGAGGTCGAGCATTTCCGGCTCTGCTCCTTCACCGAGAAGTCCCAGCGCTACATCAAGCTCGAGGACGATTTCGTCCTGCCCCAGGAGGTCCGGCAGTCCGGGATGTCGGACCTGTTCGCCAGGACCGTCCGGGCCCAGAACGCCTTCTACCTGGACCTCTACGAACGCCTGAAGCCGTATTTCTTCGAAATATACCGGGACTTGGCCGCGCACCCGAGGAACCACTCCATCCTCGAGGGCTGGGCCAAGGAGGATGCCCGGTACACGGTCTCCCTGGCCACTGAGGGCCAGCTGGGCATGACGATCAACGCCCGGAATCTCGAGCTTCTCATCAGGCGCTTCGCTGCCGCGGACCTGGACGAGGTCCGGACGCTCAACCAGGCGCTCTTCGCCCTGGCCAAGAGCGTCGCGCCTTCGATCATCCTTTTTACAGAGGCCTGCGAGCTCGACGCCCTGACGTACCGGGAGTTGGAGAAAGAAGCCGGACGGCTCCTTAGGCGCTCCGGAGCGAAAAAGGGGATGGCCGGGCAGGGAAGCCCGGTCCGGCTCGCGCAGGCGCCGCGGGACGGCGACTCCCGCGTTCTAGCCGCCCTGCTTCATAGAGTTTCGGGCAGGCCCTATGCCGACTGCTTGAGCAACGCCCTCAAGGCGCCCCTTGCGGAAAAGAAGAAGCTCTTCAAGATGGCCTGGCGTCACATGGAGTTCTACGACTTCCCTCAGCGGGAATTCGAGTTCGCCGACCTTACGTTTGAGATCATCGTCTCCGCCGCCTGTTTCGCCCAGCTCAAACGACACCGCATGGCCACCCTGACCGTGCAGCCTTACGACCCCGGCCTGGGCGTAACGGTCCCGCCGTCTTTTCTGGAAGTCGGAGCGGAGAAGGAGTATCTGGATATCATCGGCCGGACGAACGATGTCTACGCGAAACTTCGGAAGAAAATCGGCCGGGCGGCCGAGTACATCCTGACCAACGGCCACCGCCGCCGCGTGCTTCTCAAGGCGAACGCCCGGGAGCTCTATCACATCTCCCGTCTTCGCGAGGACGCCACGGCCCAGTGGGACATCCGGACGCTCGCGGGGCGGATGTCGGTCCTGGCCCGCCGGGCTATGCCCCTGTCGTTTCTACTGCTGGGCGGCAAGGACGCCTATCCTTCATTATATAAAAAGCTCTTCGGCCGTCCCCCGAAGCTCTCCCCCCCGAAATTCTGGCACGGCGAGTGAGCCCGGTCGCGGGATCGACTGTTGAGCCTAAAAGCCTGAACCTGCTTGTGTCTGCCTAAGCCCGGAAGAGTTGGAGTGAAAGTGATATTCACGATCCGGCGGGAAAAGCGGGCATCGATTCTCAGGTCCGTGCGGTCAGTCTGAAAAACTTGCGCTTGCCGAGCTTGAGGACGGCCGGGCGACCCGCGGGGAGGGCGATTTTTTCCGCTATGTCGTCCACGCGGCGGTTGTCAAGGGTGACCCCGCCCTGCTGGATCAGGCGCTTGGCCTCGCCCCGGCTTCCGACGAGTTTCTTCTCGACGAGCAGGTCGATGAGCGGAATGTCTCCGCGCTCCAGGACGATCTCCGGCATGTCGTCGGGCAATTCTTTCTGCTTGAAGACGCGGTCGAACTCCTCCCGCGCCGCGGCCCCGGCTCCTTTCC
>CAZFTV010000149.1:1882-5045 GCA_964521765.1 uncultured Eubacteriales bacterium | reverse complement strand
GTGTCGAGGTGATAGAAGAGCGGGTAGCCGTCGCCGGGTTTCGTGTCCAGGCTTCCGCTGCGGTTGAAGTTGGGGATGATGAACAGCGTCCCCTTTTCCAGCTCGGCGTTCTCGATGAAGATCAGGGCGGCCAGGATTCCGGCCGGCTCGTTGGCGTGGGTGTTGGCGATCATCAGGGCCTTGCCCCCGGGTTCGCGGCCCTCGAGGATGTAGACGTTCGTGTCGGCCCTCGTGCCCTTCAGCCCCGGCGCGAAATCGCTCAGGCGCGCCACGCGGCTGACGCCCGGACCGGCGATCACGGGAAAGCGGAAACGGCTGTGCCGGAGGATGGGCAGGGCGGTGGCGACGATCAGCAGGGCGACCGCCGCGACGAGAAAAATTTTCCAGAGCGTGGTCCTTGACATGGCGTCCTTCCTTGCCTCCCTCATTTGACCCGCAACAGGCGGAGGAGGAGGGGGATGAGGACGATGAGGTTCATGAGCATATCATCGACCTTTTTCTTTTCCTGGACGAAATTCCTGACCAGGAGAAAAGCCAGGAAGGCGCTCAGGATGTAATAGAAGACCATGATCACGTTGTTGATGAATATCATGTGCGTTCCTCCCCGTCACATGCTCCAGCGGACGAGAAACTCCAGCTTGGCGCTGAAGACGATCATCAGGATTCCGGTCAGGGTGATGACGATCCAGGGCAGCCAGGTCGCCCGCAGAAAGCTCCAGTAGGAGCCCTTGTATTCCGTGACCAGGACGCTCAGGCGGCCGATGATGGCCACGGGCGGCAGCCCGTCGCCCAGAGGCCAGAGCAGGCTCAGGCCGGCGATGGCCACCGTGGCGTGCAGGCCGATGGAATCCAGGAACCAGATGAGGGGGATGCCGATGATGGCCGCCGCTCCGTAAGCCAGGACTCCCTCCGAGAAGGGGATGATGACCGCGAAACTTATGAACAGCAGCACGAGGGGCGTGACCAGGACGGCATAGGAGATCAAGCCCCGCACGCCCGTGACGGTCATGACCTGCTGCAGCATGCCGACGATGACCATGGAGGCCAGGAGAGGCAGCAGTCGTTTCATCGTTTCGGAGGACAGGTTCATGATCTTGATTTTTTTCGGGCTCAGGGCCCAGGCCGTCAAGCCGGCGATGACGAACATGAGGGGCAGGCCGAGAATGGGGGTGCCGAACGGCCAGAGCTTATAGGTCAGGATCAGCCCGAAAAAGACCAGAAAGGGAATCGCGACGCGCCACCAGGTCATGCCCTTCTGGACTTCAGGAAGGGCGACCTGAGCAATGCTCTTTTCCCGTCTCAAGCCCAGGGCGAGGACGGTGAACGATCCCAAGAGGAGGACGGGAATGCCCAGGGGCAGGTCGAAGCCCACGTAAGGGATGGCCGTTCCGGCGCAGAGAACCATGGCCCAGATGTTGACCGGCGGCGCGGCCGCGCTCAACCCGGCGACGATGAACAGGATGGCCGCCGCCCGGCGGGGCGCGATGCCCAGATAAGACAGGGCCAGGGCCACGGGCGCGCCGACGACCAGGAGCGAGACGCTGCCCGCCCCGGTCAGGGCGCCCGGAATGAGGACGATGATCATGAGCACGAGAAGGGCCAGGGCCCGCCAGCGGCTCAGGGAGCGCATCGTGCCTCGCACGACATAATTGACTCCCCCCGATTCGCTGATGACGGCCATGAAGATCGTGGCCGTGGAGAAGACGAGGATGACGTCCAGGTAGGTGAAAGCTCCCTCGACGAGATGCCGGGGCAGCTCGGCCAGTCGAGGCGCCTGAAAGAGGACGCCGGTCAGGCCGCCGAGGACGGCCGCGGCGAGCATGCTGGTCTCCACAGGACGTTTCAGGATTTTGACCACGGCGTAAGAAAGAACCATGACCGCGAAAACGATGAGGATTTGTGTCGTCATGCTCTCCGCCTTTCCGCCCATTGTACTTATCCGAATCAAGATTTACAACAGATGCGTACGGGTTCCCTAACCCGAGTTCAACTCGTTGACCGTGCTCCGAGGGTTGTGCTATAGAATGTGCGCCTTCTGGGGGAGGAAGGCGCCTGGAAATGAGTTACGACTCCGTGAAAATAACCGGCGGACTGCGTTCCTTGGCGCAAAAAGCATTGCTGTCGGCGGCAGCAGCGGGCTTGATATTTTCCGGGTGTTCGCGCAGCGCGTCGCGGGAAGGACTGACCGTCGCCGGTTCGACGAGCATCCAGCCCTTCTGCGACCGCTGGGCGGAGGTCTACATGGAGGGGCATTCCGGCTGCGTGGTGAACGTCCAGGGAGGGGGGTCGAGCGCCGGCATCCAGGCGGCCCGCAGCGGCGCGGCTCAAATCGGCATGTCGTCCCGTCCGTTGAAGCCCGGGGAGAAGGACCTCGTGGAGATCGAGGTCGCCCGCGACGGCCTGGCGATCATCGTTCATCCGCGGAATGCGGTGGACAGCCTGACCCTTGAGGAGGTCAAGGCCGTTTTCGAAGGAGCGCTCCAGAACTGGGAGAAATTGGGCGGCCGCGAAGGGGCCGTTCATGTCGTCACCCGCGAAGAAGGCTCGGGCACGCGGGGAGCTTTCCAGGAGCTGGTCATGAGGGGCGCCCGCATCGTCAAGAGCGCCATCGTCCAGGACTCCAACGGCACGGTGCGGGAAATCGTGGCCGGCGACCCGAATTCCATCGGCTTCATCTCCCTGGGCCTGGTCGATGACAGAGTCAAGGCCCTTAGGCTTGACGGCGTGGAGGCGGATGAGGCGGCCATCGAGCGGGGAGAGTATGCGCTTGTTCGTCCTTTTCTCTTCGTCGCCAGGGAAGAGCCGCGGGGCCAGGCCAGGGCCTTCATCGATTTCGTCCTCTCGGAGGAAGGCCAAGCACTCATTCAAGCGGAGGGCTTGATTCCGGCGCGGAAGGCGCCCTCGTGACCGGCATCGACCGCCGGGAGAATTTCATCCGGGCGGTTTTGCTGCTGACGGCCTTCTCCGCCGTGTCCGTCCTGGCGGTCATAACCGTTTTCATATTCGCCGAAGGAACTCCGGTCATGTTCCGGCGCGGAGTGGGGCGGTTTCTGTTCGGCCTGAACTGGTATCCGGGCGAGGGCAGCTTCGGCTTGCTGCCCATGATCATCGGCTCGCTCGAGGTCACCCTGCGCTGTAACATGCGTTGCCAGCACTGCTATAT
>CAZFTV010000149.1:472-1872 GCA_964521765.1 uncultured Eubacteriales bacterium | reverse complement strand
GCTCGCTCGAGGTCACCCTGGGCGCCCTGGTCATCGGAGTGCCGTTCGCCCTGGCCTGTGCCGTCGTCCTAACTGAGTTCGCCTCCCCGCGCCTGAGGAACATCCTCAAGCCGGTCATCGAGCTTCTGGCCGGGATTCCCTCCGTGGTCTATGGCTTCATCGGCGTCGTCGTCCTCGTGCCCTTCATTCGGGAGACGTTCGGCGGGCCCGGATTTTCGGTGTTGGCCGCTTCGGTCGTCCTGGGGATCATGATCCTCCCGACTGTCATCAGCATCTCCATCGACGCCCTCCAGGCTCTGCCTCCCTCCTACCGGGAGGGCGCGCTGGCCATGGGCGCCACGCGCTGGCAGGCGGTGCGCATGGTCCTGCTGCCCTCGGCCCGGTCGGGCATCGTGGCCAGCGTCATCCTGGGCATGGGCCGGGCCGTGGGCGAGACGATGGCCGTCATCATGATCGCCGGCAACGCCGCGACCATCCCCCGGACGCCCCTGGAGCCCGTCCGGACGCTGACGTCGAACATCGCCTTGGAGATGTCCTACGCAAGCGGCGAACACCGGGAGGCTCTCTTCGCCACGGGCGTCATCCTGTTCATCATCATCATGGTCCTCAACACCCTGGCCAACGTCAGCTCCTCGAGGAGGGCGAGGGGAAAGAAGGGCTGATGCGTCTCAACCCGCGGCTGGAGCAGAGGCTGGTCAAGGCCTTGCTGTGGGGCATGACTCTGATTACGGTCTTCGTCCTTCTGTTCATCATCGTCTTCATCCTCCGCCGCGGGCTGCCGGTCCTGAGCTTTTCCTTCCTGACCGAGAACCCTCATGGGATGGGAAGGACCGGCGGGATCTTCTCCACGATCATCGGCACGCTGGCCCTGACGGCGATGGCCCTGATCGTGGCCGTGCCGCTGGGAGTCGGCACGGCCATTTTCTTGACCGAGTACACCTGGGAGAACCGCCTGACGCGGGTCATCCGCTTCGGCGCAGACTGCCTGGCCGGGATTCCGTCCATCATCTTCGGGCTGTTCGGGTTCATCCTCTTCGTCCTCAAGCTGGGTTTCGGCTGGTCCATCCTGAGCGGCGGGCTGACTCTGGCTTTCATGATCCTGCCGACCATCATCCGCACCAGCGAGGAGGCGCTGAGGAGCGTCCCCAGGTCCTACCGCGAGGTCAGCACCTCCCTGGGCAGCACCAAGTGGCAGATGGTCACCCGGGTCGTTCTGCCCTCCGCTCTCCCGGGCATCGTCACCGGGGTGATCCTCAGCATCGGACGCAGCATCGGGGAGACGGCGGCGGTCATCTTCACCGCCGGCAGCTCCCTGCGCCTCCCGACGTCGCTCTTCTCCTCATCGCGGACGATGTCCGTCCACTTCTACATCCTGGCCCGCGAGGGCATTTCCACGCCCA
>CAZFTV010000149.1:0-347 GCA_964521765.1 uncultured Eubacteriales bacterium | reverse complement strand
TGCCACTTTTTCGGTCCGAAGCAGACCCTGAAGCGCGTCAGCCTCGAAGTCGAGCGGAACGAGATCCTGGGCGTCATCGGGCCTGCGGGCAGCGGCAAGTCGACGTTCCTGCGCTCCCTCAACCGGCTCAACGACCTCGTCCAGGGGTCGAGGACCGAGGGAGTCATCGAGGTCGACGGCCGGGATATCAACCGGCCCGGGACGAGCCTGGTCGAGCTCCGCCGGAAATTGGGCATGGTCTTCGCCGTTCCCGTGCCCCTGCCGCGGAGCATCTACGAGAACCTGGCCTTCGGCCCGCGCCTGGCCGGGGTCCGCGACAAGGACAAGCTCGACGCCCTGGCCCGGGA
>CAZFTV010000148.1:0-5064 GCA_964521765.1 uncultured Eubacteriales bacterium | reverse complement strand
GCGCGGGCGGGGTCGCCGAGAGAGGGGATGAAATGCGGCAGGTACTTGGATGAGAACGCCACGGCCAGAGTGGCGACGGCGCCCGAGTCTATGACAAGGAAGAGGGTCCAGCCGAAGAGAAACGAAGGGAGTTTTCCGTAGGCTTCCCGGAGAAAGACGTACATCCCGCCGGCCTGGGGATAGGCCGCGCCCAGCTCGGCGAAGGTCAGGGCCCCGAAGAAGGACAGCACTCCGCCCACGACCCAGACGGCCATCATCAGCAGGGGAGAGCCGACCGCGGCGGCGATGTCCTTGGGGACGATGAAGATGCCCGAGCCGATGACTCCGCCGACGATGATGCTGATGACATCCCAAAGGCCCAGGACGCGGGGCAGGGAGTGAGGGCGCTTTTCCGACACGGATGGTCTTATGTCTTCCGGCATGACGGAAACATTATCCGAAATCCCGGGGGGTTTCAAGACGATTTGTCGCGGGACAAAAAGGCTTCAAAGCTTCGCGATGTTCAAGCCCTCGACGAGACCATAGCTCCGCAGAATTGCACAGAGATGTCGAAGGTCCATCTTTTCATTGTCTGGCTCCGGCCAGGCGAATCGGAGTCCAAGGATTTCTGGAACATGAGGCCTGTCAATGGACCCTTGAAATGCTTATAATGCCTTTTCTGAAAAGGAAGAGCGCCGTATGATCAGAGTCGTCATCTTCGACATGGGCAAGGTTCTGGTCTGGTTCGACAACGCGATCTTTTTCCGCAAGCTGGCCGCCCTGGCGGGCGTGCCCGAGGAGAGCGTCCGCGAGGCCGCGCACGTCAAGCTCGAGCTGGTCCGCTCGTTCGACCGGGGAGACATCACCCCGGCCGAATTCAAGGAGCGGGTCTGTTCGGCCTTGGGACTGCTCTTAAGCTATGAGGGTTTCTATGAAATCTTCAATGATGTCTTCACTTTGATTCCTGAGAATGCGGAGATTCTCCATCGCCTGAAGGCCGCCGGATTCAAGCTAATCCTTCTGTCCAACACCGACCCGGAGAGATACGCCTTCCTGAGGCGGATGTTCCCGGAAGTCCAGGTGTTCGACGACGTCATCCTGTCCTATGAAGTCAAGCTCCTGAAACCCGAGCCGGCCATTTACCGTGAAGCTTTGCGCCGGTCGGGCGCCGCGCCCGAGGAATGCGTCTTCATAGACGACATGCCGGTCAACGTCGATGCCGCGCGCGGAGTGGGAATCCCCTCTATTCTTTATGAGTGGAAAAAAACCGACCTAGAGGCCGAGCTCAGAAGCCTCGGGGTCGTCTTCCGTTGAGAGATTCCGCATCCGGGCGCGGGCTCAGTAGTTCTCGGCCAGGAGCTCGAAATAAGCCCGGGGATGGGCGCAGGAGGGACACTCGCCGGGAGCTTCTTTGCCCTCATAAACATAGCCGCAGTTGCGGCAACGCCACTTGACGACCGCGTCTTTCTTGAAGACCTTGCCTTCCCGGACGTTGGCCAGCAGTTTCCGGTAGCGCTTCTCGTGCTCGGCCTCGACTTCGGCGATCTCGCGGAAGAGGGTCGCCACCTTGGGGAAACCCTCCTCGTCGGCGACTTCGCCGGCCTCGCGGTAGAGCTTCGTCCACTCCAGGTTCTCGCCGGCCGCGGCGGCTTCGAGGTTCTGAGCGGTGTCGCCGATGACCCCCGCCGGATAGGCGGCCCGGATCTCGAGCTCTCCGCCCTCGAGATGCTTGAAGAACCTCTTGGCGTGCTCCTTCTCGTTGTCCGCCGTGTCGAGAAAGATGGCTGCGATCTGCTCGAAGCCCGCCTTGCGGGCCACGGAGGCGAAGTAGGTGTAGCGGTTGCGGGCCTGGGATTCCCCGGCGAAGGCGGCCAATAGATTTTTTTCGGTGCGCGTTCCCTTGATCGATATCTCCATTGATCTCTCCTCTATGGGATTGTCGATAAAAAATTCTGCTTCTTTTCGCCTCGGGGCGCAAACACACTTATCGTCCCACAAGAAGAAATCATTCAGGCAACCTCGATGACCGTGGGGGAGAGGTGAGGCACCATAACGACATCCTTCCTTTTCTTCTGTGCGCAATTCAACGAAAAAAAGTCCTTGACAATGAAAAAATGAGGTGTATAAATAAGGGGCGGAAAACACAATATATAGTGTTTTCCCCCAGCTTCATATACAAGATATATGCCAAGTGCAGTCTTGTTTGAGCGGGGTTTATGGATGAGGGAATGAATCATTCGTTCGGTTTTTTGGATTTGTTTTGTTTTCATAATGTTGAAAGGAGGAAATCATGGCCGGAGTCGTGACGCGGATCAAGAAAAGGGATGGGGCGGTTGTCGATTTCTTCCAGGACAAGATCACCACTGCCGTGAACAAGGCCATGGAATCCCAGGGAATCAACAACGGCGGGGCGGCCAAAACCGTTTCCGACATCGCCACGTTCGTCCTGGAGGAGAAATTCGGCGGATACACCATCCCCTCCGTGGAGCAGATCCAGGACATCGTGGAGATGGTCCTGATGAAACAGGGGTTCCACGACGTGGCCAAGTCTTACATCCTCTACCGCGCCCGGCACAAGGACATCCGCGAGGCCCGCAAGACCGGCATCAACCTCGAGCGGCTCATCCGCGATTACATAGACGACAAGGACTGGAAGATTCGCGAGAACTCCAACGAGGGGACGATGAGCTTCTCCGGGCTGAACGCCCGCATCTCGGGGGAGGTGCTGTCGAACTTCGCGCTCAACCAGATCTATACCGAGCCGATCAAGAACGCCCACCTGGAGGGAGATTTCCACATCCATGACCTGTCCTACCCCATCGTCGGCTATTGCGCCGGATGGTCGCTGGAGAAGCTGCTGCGCAAGGGATTCGGCCACGTCTCCGCCCAGGTCCACTCCTGCCCGGCCAAGCACCTGGAGACGGCCACGCTGCACATGGTCAATTTCATCGGCACCATGCAGGGCGAGTTCGCCGGCGCCCAGGCCTTCTCCTCCGTGGACACGTTCCTGGCGCCTTTTGTCCGCACCGACCGCCTGGATTACGAGCACGTCAAGCAGGACGTCCAGAAGCTCATCTTCGGCTTGAACGTTCCCTCGCGCTGGGGCTGGCAGACGCCCTTCTCCAACCTGACCTTCGACTGGACCGTAGCCCCGGACATGAAGGACAAGAAGGCCATTGTCGGCGGAAAGGAGCTCGACTCGACCTACGGCGAGTACCAGCCGGAGATGGACATGATCAACCGGGCCTTTCTGGAGCTGATGGTCGAGGGCGACTTCCGGGGCCGGGTGTTCACCTTCCCCATCCCCACCTACAACCTGACCAAAGATTTCGACTGGGAAACGCCGAACGCGCGGCTCCTGTTCGAGGTCACGGCCAAGTACGGCATCCCCTATTTCCAGAATTACATCGGCACCGACATGAACCCGGGCGACATCCGGGCCATGTGCTGCCGGCTCAACCTCGACCAGCGGGAACTCCTGCGCCGTCCGGGAAGCATCTGGGGGCCGGGCGATTCGACGGGCTCCATCGGCGTCGTAACCATCAATCTAAACCGCATCGGCTACACCTCCAAGACCGAGGAGGAGTATTTCCTGCGCCTCCGGGAGCTGATGACCCTGGCCAAAGATTCCCTGGAAACGAAGCGCGAGATGGTCAACAACATGCTGGCCCGCGGCATCATGCCCTACACCCAGGTTTACCTCGGGCATTTCGACAACCATTTCTCGACCATCGGCATCTGCGGCATGCACGAATCCTGTCTCAATTTCCTGGGCAAGGGCATCGGCACTCCCGAGGGCAAGGCCTTCACCCACAAGGCGCTGAACTTCATGCGGGACGTCCTCCGGACATTCCAGGAGGAGACGGGCCATCTCTACAACCTGGAGGCCACTCCGGCCGAATCCACGTCCTACCGCCTGGCCCGCCTGGACAAGCAGAAGTTCAACAACATCATCACCTCGGGGACGGACAAGCATCCCTACCTGACGAATTCCACCCAACTCAACGTCGACGCCACGCGCGACGTCTTCGAGGCGCTCCAGCACCAGGAGGATGTGCAGAGCCTGTACACGGGGGGCACCATCTTCCACACCTTCCTGCCCGAGGCCACGGACGCCGTGACCTGCCGCAAGCTCGTGCAGAAGATCGCCCAGACGCGCATTCCCTACTTCAGCATCACACCCACCTTCTCCGTATGCCTCAACCACGGCTACCTGAAGGGAAACAAGGCCCTCTGCCCGGAGTGCGGATCGGCGACCGAAGTCTACTCCAGGATCGTCGGCTATCTCCGCCCCATCAAGACCTGGAACGACGGCAAGCGGCAGGAATTCAACGACCGGACGCCCTACGCTCAGATCGGTTGATGCTGACCTACGAGCTGTTCACCTATCCCGCCTGCCAGAAGTGCGAGGACCTCAAGGCGTACCTGAAAACGACGAGCCTGGAGGGCCGGGAGCTCAACCTGACCCAGAAGGACGGAAAACTGAAAATACGGGAACATCTGAGTCTCGTCCGCAGGGACGACCATGGCGGCATGGTCCTGCCCGTTCTCGTCCTCAGGGACGAGTCTGGCGTGCGGGCCGTGCTCCAGTCCCGGGAGGATACGGAGGAGTGGTTGAAATCAAGGGCCTAGAGAAGTTTTCCTCCAGGGATTTTCCCGGCCACATTTCTTCGACGGTCTTCCTGGGCGGCTGCAACTTCCGCTGCCCCTACTGTCACAACGCCGAGCTGGTCCTGCGGCCCGAGACCCTTCCCACGCTGCTCCTCGACGCCTTCATCTGCTTCCTGGACACGAGGCGGAACTGGCTGGAGGGGATTTGCGTCACGGGCGGCGAGCCGCTCCTCACTCCGCACCTGGAGGAGCTGCTCCTGGTCATCAGGGAGAGGGGGCTTCGGATCAAGCTCGACACGAACGGTTCCCGTCCTGGTCGCTTGGCGGACCTCATTCGGGCGGAACTCGTGGACCTCGTGGCCCTGGACGTCAAGGCGCCCCTGGAAAGATACGGGGAGGTGACGGCCTCGGCCGTGGACCCGTCGGTCATCTCCGAGAGCCGTCGGTAGAACGCCTTGCCCTCCTCGATGGTCC
>CAZFTV010000147.1:4846-5118 GCA_964521765.1 uncultured Eubacteriales bacterium | reverse complement strand
ATGGCGCGGGCGGCGCGGGACAGGGCGTCAAAAGCACGAACGCCGCCTTGTCAGGGTTCCTCGCCGCCTCGCGCCGCCTCTCCGAGAGCCTCGTTCTCTTCGCCAGCCTATCCAGAGCCTTCCGGGCTCCCACTCTGGGGGAGAGGTTTTACACCGGGATCACCGGCCGCGGCTTCATCATCTCCCAGCCGGGACTGAAGCCGGAGAAGAGCCTCAATTTCGACGCCGGCCTCAAGTTCGAGAAGTTCTTCGTCGTCGCCGACCAGCTGATC
>CAZFTV010000147.1:0-4836 GCA_964521765.1 uncultured Eubacteriales bacterium | reverse complement strand
CCGGCCTCAAGTTCGCGACGCCCCGCGTCTTCGCCGCCCTCTACGGTTTCCACTACGACATCGACGGCTTCATCGAGCGCTATCTCGTCTCCGAGCAAACGTACACCTACGGCAACGTCGACCGGGGGCGGATCCAGGGAGGAGAGCTGGAGGCGGAATGGTTTCCGTGGAAAGGCTTTAAGATCTTCGGCAGCCTGTCCTTTGCCCGGGGGCGAAGCGTCAAGACGAACCAGGCTTTAAACGACATCCCGCCGTGGAACCTCGCCGCGGGCGCCCGGCTATGGGTTGGGCGATTCTCGGCTGAAGCGTCGCTTCGGCACCAGGGGGGCAAGGCGGACCCCGGCCCTGCGGAAATATCTCTTCCGGCCTGCACGCTGGTCGATTTAAGAATGAACCTCTACCTGCCGTCATCCTTTCAGCTGAACATCGCCGTCAGCAACGTGTTCGATGTTCTCTGTCTCGAGCGTCCGGACCCCGACGCGCCTCCGGATCCGGGGAGGAATGTCCGCCTCGGCCTTTCGTATTCGTTTTGAGAGAGCGAGAGCCCGGTTGTGCGTCCCGGGATTTCCTCGGATTTCCCCCGGAAGCGTCCCGCGGGGGGCGCTAGAAAGCGTTTTCGTAGTGCGTGAGGCGGAAACGGCTTTCCCCGAGACATATCACGGAGAGCACGTCGAAACGGCAGGCGGTCTTTTCCTCGGCCAGGCCGTGTTTCAGGAGATAGCCGAGCGCGATCTTGCGGACCTGCCGCTGCTTCGCCGCCGTGACCGACTCGACGGGGAAGCCGAATTCATCTCCCGACCGAGTTTTGACCTCGAAGAATACGAGGGTCTCGTCCCGGCGGGCAATGATGTCGATTTCACCCCGGAACATGCGGAATCCGCGCTCCAGGATGGCGTATCCTCGCCCGGTCAGATAGCGTACTCCCTCCTCCTCTCCCAGGAGGCCGAGAGTCCGGCGGGCGTTAGAGCGGCGGGTCGTTTCTCCGGAATTTCCAGCGCACTCCGTCTTTCGTGTCTTCAAGTTGAATGCCCTCACGAAGCAGCTCGTCACGCAGGCGGTCGGCCAGGCGGAAATCCTTCTCGCGGCGGGCCTTCTCCCGCTCGGCGATCACCGCTCTCAGGCGCTCGGGCAGGACGTCCTCTCCGCGGACGTCGAGGACTCCCAGGACCCGGTCGAGGTCCGTCACCAGGGCGCGGATGTTCTCCGCGTCCCCGGCGCGCAGCGCGCCGGCCGCGGCCAGATGGTTCGTTTTGCGGGCGAGCTCGAAAACGGCCGTCAAGGCTGTCGAGATGTTGAGGTCGTCGCTCAATCCGTCCAAGAACTTGCGGCGCGCTTCCTCCGCCGCCTCGTCCGCCGGGGACGTTTTTCCGGGCGGAAGGGGCATGTGCCTGAGCTCATAGAGAAAGTCCAGAAGGCGCTTGCGGGCGGAGCTCGCCTGGTCCAGCGCCTCGAAGGTGAAGTTCAAGGTCTTCCGGTAATGAGTGCCCAGGAGCAGGAAGCGCAGGTCAAGGGGGTCAACGCCGCGATCGGAGAGGTCCCGGAAGGCGAGAAAATTGCCCTTCGATTTGGACATTTTTTCCCCGTCCCTGATGAGGTGGTGGCAATGGAGCCAAGTCCGGACGAAGGGCTTTCCGCTCGCGGCCTCCGATTGGGCGATCTCATTTTCATGATGGGGAAAGATATTGTCCACGCCGCCGCAGTGGATGTCGAAAGACTCGCCCAGATATTTGGAGCTCATGGCCGAGCATTCGATGTGCCATCCCGGCCGGCCCGGGCCCAGTTCGGTCGGCCAGGACGGCTCGCCCTCCTTGGCCTTTTTCCACAGGGCGAAATCGTGCACGCTGTCTTTTTCATACTCGTCGGTGTCGGCCCGGCGTCCGGGCTGGAGGCCGGTGAGGTCGACCTTGGACAGGCGGCCGTAGGCGGGAAACTTGGAGATGCTGAAATATAGGGAGCCGTTCTTTTCATAGGCGAACCCCTTGTCCAGGAGGGCGCGGACCAAGCGGACCATCTCCGGGATGTGCTCCGTGGCGCGGGGGTAGACGTCCGCCGGGAGGATGTTCAGAGTCCGGATGTCCTGGAAGAAGGCGTCGACATAGGGCTTGGTGAACTCCGCGAGGGAGACGCCCCGGTCCCGAGCTCCGTTGATCGTCTTGTCATCGACGTCCGTGATGTTCATCACGTGCCGGACCTGGAAGCCGGCCAGCGTTAAAAATCGCTTGAGCAGGTCCTCGAAGATATACGACCGGAAATTCCCTATGTGGGCGAAGTCGTAGACGGTCGGGCCGCAGGTGTAGAGCCCGACCTTTCCGGGAACGAGCGGCTGAAATTCCTCGACCTGCCCCGAGAGAGTGTTGAAAAACCGAATCATGGTCTCTATATTATGGACGAAAGAGAGTCTCAGTCAACAGATCGCCGATTCACTCAACCTCCCCTGCGGTGTAACGTTTTGCGGCTCCTCGCTGCCAGGCGTTATGTAATTTCTTTATTATCTGAGAGTAATTGACGACCGGGACCCGTTTGTGCTATAATAATTCTTTGTTTCTTTGAGAGACTGGCGTGATCTATGAGCATTACGATCGGCATAAGGCGCGAGGACAGAAATCCTTGGGAGCGGCGGACGCCCCTCATCCCCGCGGACATCCGGGAGCTTCAGAGCCGCCATTCCCTAAAGGTCACGGTTCAATCGTCCAGGATCCGGATCTTTTCTGACGACGAATACCGGCAAGTCGAAGCCCGGGTTTCCGAGGACCTCAACTCCTGTTCCGTCATCCTGGCCGTCAAGGAAATCCCGACCGACCTCCTTCTCCCAGACAAGATCTATCTCTTTTTCTCGCACACGGCCAAGGGCCAGGTTCACAACCTCGGGATGCTGAATCGGCTGATCGAGCTTCGCTGTTCCCTGATCGATTACGAAAAAATCGTGGACGACGAGGGACGGCGGCTTGTTTTCTTCGGGCGGCAGGCCGGACAAGCAGGCATGATCGACACGCTCTGGGCTTTGGGAAGGAAATTGCGACAGGAGGGGCTGGACACTCCGCTCGGCCGGCTGGAACAGACGTGGCGGTATCGGAATCTGGCCCAGGCCGAGGATGAGGTCAGGCAGGCCGGTCAGGAGATCCGGGAACGCGGCCTGGACCCGTCGCTCGCACCCCTGGTCGTGGGCTTCGCCGGCTACGGCCATTCCTCCCGGGGAGCCCAGGAGATCTTCGACCTCATGCCCTTCGAGCAAGTCGCCCCGGAAAAGCTGGCTGAATTCTTCGAGAAAAAAGAACATGGCGCCGACCGGTTGTACAAGGTCGTCTTCAGGGAAGAGCACATGCTCGAGCCGGGACGAAAGGGCAAGCCCTTCGACCTTCAGGAATACTACTCCCGTCCCCATCTCTACCGTTCATGTTTTTCCTGCTTTCTGCCTTATTTAACCGTGCTTGTCAACTGCATCTACTGGGAGCCCAACTACCCGCGCTTCGTGACCATCCCGGACCTCAAAAAGCTGTATTCGCAGAACGGCCAGCCGCGGCTGCGGGTCATCGGGGACATTTCCTGTGACGTGAACGGGTCCGTCGAGTGCACGGTTAAAAGCACGAACCCGGATTCTCCCGTCTATGTCTATGATGTTCATGAAGACAGGGCCGTGGAGGGCTTCCAAGGGCAGGGTCCGGTCGTCCTGGCCGTTTACAACCTTCCCGCGGAGATCTCGCTCGAATCCTCTGTGTATTTCAGCCGGGTCCTCAAAGAGCTCGTCCCCGCCCTGGCTGGGAGCGTCCTCGGATCGAACTTCTCCGAGTGCCGGCTGCCCGAGCCGCTCCGCAGGGCGCTCATCCTGCACCGGGGAGAGCTCACGCCCGATTATGCGTATCTGAAAGATTTCCTCAGGAAGCTATAGGCCGGCCGTGAAAAACATCCTGGTTCTCGGCGCCGGCCTGGTGGCCAAGCCCTTGGTTGATTATTTCCTCGACAGGGAAGGATTCCGGGTGGATGTGGCCGACCTCGCGGCGGAACGCGCCGTGAGCCTGGTGGCCGGCCGCCCCGGGGGCAGGGCCGTGAGCCTCGACATCGAGGACGACGGACGGCTGGCCTCGCTCATCGAGGCGAGCGACCTGGTCGTCAGCTTCGTGCCCTATGTCTATCACCCCCGCGTGGCTCGGCATTGTCTCGCGCGGGGCCGGCATCTTGTGACCGCTTCTTACGTTTCCGCGGACATGAAGGAGCTGGATGCGGAGGCCAAGGCCAGGGGCCTCGTATTTCTCAACGAGGTCGGGCTGGACCCGGGACTGGACCACATGGAGGCCATGCGGATCATCGACCGTGTCAGGGAAGCGGGCGGCCGGGTCGTCTCTTTCGTCTCCTACTGCGGCGGCTTGCCCGCGCCCGAGGCCAACACCAACCCCTTCGGCTACAAGTTTTCGTGGAGCCCGATGGGAGTTCTCCTGGCCTCCGGGAACTCGGCCCGGTATCTCCGGGAGGGGAGGGAGGTCCTCCTGCCCGCGGAAGGGCTCTTCGACCGGCTGGCTCGAATATCCGTCCCCGGCCTGGGAAGCTTCGAAGGATATCCGAACCGCGATTCGTTGTCTTATCGCGACGCTTACGGACTCGAGGAAGCTCGGACCATCCTGCGCGGCACGCTCCGCTACCCGGGTTGGTGTCTCACTTTGAAGCGCATCAAGGAACTCGGCTTGCTGGACGACCGGCCCGCGGACGCCTCCCGCGCCACATCCGTCCCGGACTTTCCCATCGCAACGCCGATGTGCGCGGCCTTGAGGGCCGGGGCGTCGTTCACCCCGTCCCCTGTCACTGCAACCACCTCGCCGTGTTTCATGACCTGTTGAACAATCC
>CAZFTV010000146.1:0-5129 GCA_964521765.1 uncultured Eubacteriales bacterium | reverse complement strand
GGTGATGACGCCGGTTGGGGGGTCGAGCGTAATCTTGTAGAATTCGTTTTCCAGAGCGTGTTCGCCGACGGCCGGACCCGGAGCCGCCTCCGGGGGTTTCTCCCCGCGGGCGATGGTGATGACAACGTATCCCAGTGGGGGGACGTCCTCGACGCGGAAATAGAGAGCATTGTTCTCCCGGTCGACCTGGTAGGCCGACCGCTTGCCCGTGCGCGCGTCCTTGATGTTCCAGGGCGCGGGAATTTCCTGCATGCGCTGGGGCATGATCAGCCGAACGACGTCCGACCGTTTCCAGGAGAGCGGGTTGAAGACGGCCACGGTCAACCGCCGGTCCGTGGGGATGAGAAAGGCCAGCCGGTCGAGGCAGGAGCCGAGGATGTGGGACGAGCTCTCCGAGGCGGCGTAGGCCAGGGACGACTTGAGAGCCCATTGCCCGCGAGCCGTTTCCGAGTCGGGCTGGGAGATCGAATTCGAGGCTCCCCAAGTGTGCTCGTTGAACAGGATGACCGATTCGTAGGCCTCGTCGATCTCCCGCCGGGGATAGGGGAAAGCGGGGTCGAGCTCCGCGGCCAGGGCGGCAAACGTCTCGGCGGCGATCAGGCGGTCCTGGGTCATGCGGATGAGGCCGGTTTCGTAGGCGGTCGAGGCTGCGCCGTCCGTCCAGTAGTCGGGCCAGGCCAGGTTGTGGACGGGCAGCCCGTCCCCGGCGCGCTTCTCCAGGTCCTCGAAGAACTCCCGCATCACGGCCAGCCGCAGACGCGGCCAGGCCCAGCGGCTGTTCCAGGCGCGCACGCTGTCGCAGACGGCCTTGTCCGGCGGAGCGTTGTCGGTCGGTGAGCCTTGGATGTTGAAGGCGATAACGTCCCAGGGATAGTCGCCGCGCCGCTCGAGACGGGAGAGGTAAGCGTCGACCGGGGCGCGGGCGGCGTCGGGGCCGTCGGGGATGGCGAGATGATTGTTGGCAAACATGTAGTGATCGCCGTTCCAGTGCAGGATGCGGCTCCCGTCCGGGGACTGCCAGAGGAAGGGATTGGGCCGGGAGAGCGGGGCGCGGGCGCGGGTCTCGTTGATGCCCGTGGCGAAGTACCGGACCCCCGACCGGCGGAAAAGCTGCGGCACGGCCCAGCTGAACCCCGTGACGTCGTTGTTCATGGCCGAGCGCGTCTCGAAGCCGTAGCGGCGGGCGACGGAGCGGCTGAAGTACAGGGCCCGGATGAGGGCTTCGTGGCCGAAGAGGTCCGTGAGCTGGAGATACCAGGCCGAGAGCTCGACCCGCCCCTCCTTGATGAGCCGGACGAGCTCCTCCGCGGCCGAGGCCGGAGAGGAGCGCAGAAAATGGTCCAGGCTCCAGCCCGCCTCGATGTTCCATTTGAAGCGGGAGCCGTCCGGGTAGCCGTCCGTCTCCCGGCAGATGCGGATGACGTCCTCGAGGTAGCGGACGTGGTCTTTGAGGACGCGGGTCTGGAGCGCGGTGTAGCCGATGTCGGTGTGGGTGTGGGGGAGGAGATACACGGTCCACTTGCGCTGCGGGACAAGTGTCTGCTCCAGGGAAATGGTCCGGCCCCCGACATCGAGGGTGAAGACCGCCTTCGTCGGTCGCGTGATCTCGGGAATGAGAAGCTCATAGTTCCGGGCGCCGGTCTTGACCTCGGGCAGCTCGAGGCGGACCTCGCCGTCCTCCCACCGGCCAAGGAGGACCCCGGGGGCCGGAGGCCCGGGGTTGTCCACCGTGACCTCCAGGACATGCTTCAGGGCGCCGTCCTGCTCGACGAAAAAGACCGTGGGCTCGACCCGGAGGGTGATCGCGATCTCCCCGGGTCCCGCGGGCAGTTCGGCTTTGCGCTCCTGTTCAGGCGCCGGGACCGGAAGTGCGCAAAACAGGACGACTCCCGCGATGGCCGCTGCTTTTCCTAAAAATATTTTTTCTGAGGTCATGCGCCGACTGTAATTATAACAGCAAATCGCGTTTTGCCTCAAGCGAGTCTCTCAAGATTGACTTCATTCTTTGATTATAAACATGCGGGCCATCTCTCTTTATCACTCCAAGTGTGATGTGCTCGATTTCCAGGTCAGGGAAGACCGCGGCCCGGGACAGTGATAAAATGAGGGCGATTTTTCAAAGGAGAGTTCCTTGCATATCCGCAACGCGGGGGGCGCGGCCTTCCTCAATAATCCGGGCCTGCGCGAGGCCAGGCGGCCCGACGGTCGCAGAGCCGGCTATTACCAGGAGCGGCTCGGCGCGGAGAGGTTGAGGAGGTGCTATGAACTTGCGCCTCGCAGAGTGCGGCAGTGCCTCAGGGCCGAGACGAACTTCGTGCTCGAGAAGATCCGCCCCGGCGATGCCGTCCTGGACTTGGGATGCGGTTACGGACGCACGATGAGGGACTGGGCCCGAAAAGCGGGGCTGGTCGTCGGGGTCGACCTGTCCCGTTCGAGCCTTCAGCTCGGCCGGTCCTATCTTCATGGGGCCGGGAAATGTCTTCTTGCCGAAATGGATGCCGCGAGGCCGGCCTTCCTCGACGGGACTTTCGACGTGGTGGCGTGCATTCAGAACGGGATTTCGGCTTTTAAGCGGGATCCCCTCCGGCTCCTGAAGGAGAGCCTCCGGGTGACCAGACGGAACGGGTCAGTGTTCATTTCGACGTATGCGGAGGAATTTTGGGACCACCGCTTGGAATGGTTCCGGAGGCAGGCCGGGGAGGGGCTCCTGGGCGAGATCGATGAAGACAGGACGGGAAACGGGGTCATCGTCTGCCGCGACGGGTTCCGCGCCTCGACCTTCACGGAAGCGGATTTCCGCCGACTGGCTTCTCGACTGCGCGTCGGAGTGGAAATAAAAGAGGTCGATCGATCCAGCCTCTTCTGCATCCTGAAGAAAGCGTGACGCGAGGGCGCGGGAGAAGCACGGCGGAGCGAAATCATTGACAGGTTTTCGCTTATCTGGTATTTTCTTGGGCCTCCGGCGCTATCGTCTAGAGGCCCAGGACAGGTGGTTCTCAGCCATCAGACCGGGGTTCGAATCCCCGTAGCGCTGCCAGCTTAGTTGTCGTCGCTAAACCGCTTGATCAGCTCTTTCGGGGCCCTGATCCAGTTGCCGTTGTGCATGACGATGTCCTTGGAGGAGCAGCGCGGGGTTCATGCCCAGCGCGAGAAAGAGAGCTGAGCCTCTTCGGGAAGGGCCCGTCTCAGCGGATGAACTCTGAAAGAAAATAATGAGGCGAAACGCTAAAACATAAAGCTTATCCCTACGCCCCAAATGATCATAAAAGGCCCGCCGATCGTGACAACGCTGTTTTCATAGTAATATTTGGAATGTTCTCCGACCTTGGCCAGGTAGGAGGCCGTGTTTTCTAAAGTGTTGTTGGGACAATACCCCGCTCCCAGAGTTCCGTCCAGATAGAGGCTTTTGGCCAATCGAAAATGCATGATGTAGGAGAGCTCTCCCCCCACGCCCATGTCCTGGGCGGCAATCACTCCCAGTTCGATCCCCGACTGGAAGCGCGCGCTTCTTTTATTTAAATAAAACTGGCCCTTCAGGCTGCCCATGAGCGGCCAAAAAACCTCCGTTTCCGATGAGCCGGAAAAAACAAGAATTCTAAGGCCCAGGTCGACTTCCAGAGCAAAGACGTCCACTGGCCTAAAATACGTGTAAATCCCTATCAGCCCGGCGCCCCGGGCGATGCAGGCCCCCACTCCGAAGGACGGGTACTTGACTTCGACCGGTTCGTTTGAGGAGGGAGACTCGGTCTCTTGACCGGCGACCGGGGAGCCTAAGGCTAAAAAAACCGCGAGAAGAGATAGACAGATAATACCCCTCATTGATGATCCTCCTTATTCTTGAAACCCGGCTCATCATATTTCCTTATTGAAAAAGTGTCAAGGTTTTGATATTTGGGTGAGCATCCGGCAGCCGATTGGCTCAAAGGCATTGCGGTTCCTGGATTTCCGGGATGATCCCTGCCGAGCGGCGCAGCAAAGAGCGAATCTGAAAGGACATGGGCGATGACGTGGCGGATGGATAGACTATATGACCCGCCCGTGAAGGATGTCAACTTGAGCGCCTGCCCCGCGGAGGCGGTTTTTTCTCTTGACCGAGGGGCGAGTTGAGAATAAAAATATTTTTAGAAATGATGAAAGCCATGATCCTGGCCGCCGGGAACGGGACTAGCCTCAGGCCTCTCACGGATAAGATCCCCAAGGCCCTGGTGGAAGTCAACGGCCTCACCGCCCTGGAGCTCGTCGTCGAGAGGCTGAAAGCCGCGGATGTCGGCGAGGTCGTCATCAACGTCCACCATCACGCCGGCCAGGTCGAGGGTTTCGTCTTGAGGAAACGGGGCTTCGGCCTCCAGGTCAAATGGTCCCGGGAGCGCTCACTCCTCGATACAGGGGGCGCGCTCAAGGCAGCGCGTCGCTTTTTCGAGGACGGCGAGCCCTTCTTCGTCCACAACATCGACATCCTGTCCGACATCGACCTCGCGGCCATGATGGCGGCTCACGGGCGGACGGGCGCCCTGGCCACCTTGGCCGTCCAAGAAAGGCTCGCGGAACGCACCCTCTTGGTCGATGAAGAAGGGGTGATGTGCGGTCATGTCGATCACCGGAGCGGTTTGCGCCGTCTTGCGCGTCGGCCGAGCGGCCGGCCGAGGGAGTTCGCTTTCTGCGGGATCCACGTGCTCTCTCCCGGCATTTTCGAAGCGATCGAAGAGGACGGCCGTTTTTCCATCATCGACGCCTACCTTAAGCTGGCCGGAAAGGGATGCATCGTCCGGGTTTTTAAAGCGGACGGGCGGTTCTGGCGGGACATCGGCAGGATCGAAGCCCTGCAATCGTTGTTGGACGAAATCTCGCGGGGGGCTTTGCCGCCCGGGCTCTGGAGAGCGCCGGGCGCAGGAGATGTCTCCGAACCGCGATGAGCGCGACGATGGGGGGGGCGTCCTCTTTCGGGGCGGGCCTGCCTTTTTCCTGGAACGATTTCCGGACGGGCTTCCATTTTGTATCCGGCCTGCCGGGGTATCTGCGCCGGCCCTGGCGGCCCGAAGAAGCCAGAGCCGCGCTCAAGCGCCGGCTCGAGGAAAGGGAGAAAAATTTTCTCGGCCTGATCCGTCTGTGCCTCACCGGCGACGGCCGCA
>CAZFTV010000145.1:0-5179 GCA_964521765.1 uncultured Eubacteriales bacterium | reverse complement strand
TCATCGATCACCTGAAACTGATCTTTGTCGCCGAGCGTCCCCCGCCGCCTCAGGCCGCCTTTCAGGAGCTCCTGTGGGAGGCCGATCCTCCGGTCGAGTATTTTCCGTAATCGTTGCCGGGCCCGGGGGGAGAGGTGCGGCCGGATTGAGTGTTCATGGCCGCCGGAGCCGACCAGCCCGGCCCTCCCGACCCTCCTGGGCTCGTTCAGATACATAGGTGACACCATGGGCTATGATAGGTGGCACTGTGTATCTAAAGCCGTCGACGATGGGAGAAGGGGATTTCAAGTCGATTCCGGACGCGTCATAAGCACCCCAGAGAAAAAGGAATTTCTTATCAGCAATTTCTTATCAGCCCAGAATGCACCTTCAGAAGGCCCCTCTGCTGTCCAGTCAATGGGGAGCACCTCAGACTTGATTTCGGGGGGAATTGGATGAAAAAGAATTCAGAACCAACTCATAGGTGGGAAACATTCCTATTGATAATTGCCTATATAGTGACAATCCTTTTGTTATTCTATTTTAAGATTTTATCCGATAAAGACCTTGTTTTAACTTTCACAACGGCTTTTGGGTGGCTGGTTGCCTTGTTTATCGCAATCAAAAACCTAGATAGGGCGCGAAAGGACAACAAGAAAGCAAAAGAATATGAGATTAAAAAGAGAATAGAAATTGATGCTTTTAAAGAGATCAACAAGGCGATTAACGTTCTATCAGGCAAACTAACAAGTTTGAGCACCTTCTTCCTCGCCACCTTGCCAAACCATCTCAAGAACCACGTTGAGAATCCAACAATGTTCAGTTACGATCCAATAAAAAGGGATCTAGAAAAGGGAGCATTGCATGTTGGTCTATATGAAGGGATGACAACATTCTTATTGGCTATTGAAGCCAACGAAATCGCTGCCATTGATTTCGATTATTTAAGGAAATATATGCATCCAAGTGGACGATCTTCATAAACTGTTAGATGAGTTTGATACCTATTCATTAAAACTGTTCGACCTAACATATATAAGACAGCCACAAGCATACTCGGAGCTTAAGGATAGGTGCAATAGGATATGGCATTTTATTAATTCAATTCATGGCTACCTTTTCGATTATAGAATAATTTTAATGAACTCAATTTTATCAGATATATTTGACAGGTCTGTCCCACCTCGAAAACCTAGAGACCCTAAAATCAAAACACTAAAAGAAGTTGCCTTCAAAGAAGAAATCGAAAATGAACTCGAGCGCAGGTTTATTGCTGAAACAAAATAGATCTTCTGCCAGAAAAATAGATTTCTGACGCATCCGAGGTTTCTGAGTTTTCTGACATTAATCTAAGGGAAGAATATTCTGTTAGTTCCTGAAAATGAACGTTATTTTCCTGTTGTTAGTAAAGCCCATTCCGGCTAAAGGCTGTGACCCTGGCCGTGATCGAGGCCATGAAGATGGAAAACGAGCTCAAGTCCCCGGGCGACGGCACGGTGAAGAAGATCCATGCCGCGGCCGGCGACCTGGTGGACACCAACAAGCCCATCCTGGAGATCGAATCTACTTCTTGATTGGCGATAGAAATATCGTTTTCCAATTTCGTTGAAATCGCGAATCAGGGATAGAGCATCTCTGCGACTATTTTTTCAGAAGTGGGCTTTACTGAACCGGAATTTCCGGCCGGTCCGAGGGGAGGGATAGACGACATCCTCAAGTCGACAGTCCAGCCCCGATAATTCTTCAATCGGGTTATTCAGGAGAATAAAGACATTGGAGAACAATGTCTTCCGGACGTGCTCGTCTTCCTTGAAGCGCTTAAACTGCGGGAGGTCCGGAGGCAAGGAAGTCTGAGCCGGAAAGAAATGCTCCCGGATATTTTCGTCTTTCTTGATCTTCGAGTAGACCTGATGGTCTATCTCCTCCAGGAGGTCGGTTTCAGGATAGTGGGCGACAAGCAGGGCGTGCTTTTCCGGGTATTCAGCGAGAACCTTGTATAACAAATATTGCGTGGTGTTGTAGTCGTAGCCGCCGGTGATGATGAGTGAGTAAGGAGGGATATGCTCAAACAGGGCCGTCAGCATTTCGTCGTCTTGGCGCTCTCCGCTCAAGTCGACCTTGGGAAAACCGGCGGCGGCCTGGTGGATGACAAGCACGATGAGCAGGATGTGGGGAGCCCAACGGAGAACAGCTTTTTTTCTCATGGCTTTCAGGAGCCAGGCGAACCCGGCGCCGGCCATAACGGCCGTCAAGAGCAAAATCGGGATTAGAAATCCCGCCAAATCGGGGATATTAAAATTCAGGACATAGAACGATTGTCCGATCAGCGATAGAAAAAGAAGCCAGAATGTTTTCTTGTTTTTAAGGAACAAAACAACCAAGCCGCCCATGGCGGCCAGGAGCAGGATCGGAGAGGCTTGATCCGCCAGTGTGCGAAACAACAGGGGAATCCTGTCGGTGAGAATTTCGCCAAAGGAGAAGGGAAACATCCTGGCTTGGAACCGTTTCGCCGTAATGACATCGAACAAAGCTCTTAAATTGGAGACATCCTGTTCGATGTAGGGAGCGCCCTGCCGGGCGCGGATCAGGAGGAACGCGTATTGCCCTATGCCCACCAGCGCGCTCCCCAGGGCGACTCCCATGGTTTTCGGCTTCCACAGAACCTTGGCTTCCACCATCAGGATATACGCCAGGAAGGCGGGGAAGAGGGTGACCATGGTCAGGTGATTTCCAAAACTCAGGGCGTAGAAGAAAAAGAAGAGATAGAGCCAAGTGACATTCTTGGCCTCGGCCCATTTGATCAGGAAGAAAAGGACCAGGGCGACAAAAAAAGCGTTGAGGGTATAGACCTCGGCCACGATGGCCTGGGACCAAAAAGCCCGTGAGCAGGCCAGGAACAAAGCGGCGTAAAAGGCCGCGGCCCCGTCCTTCGAGATGCGGCCGGCCAAATGGAAAAATAAGAACAAGGCCGCCACGGCGAAGACGACGGACATGAGGTTGGCCCGGAAGGCGATCGACCTAACCGGTATTCGTATAAAAAGATTGTTCAGCATGACGTAGAGCGGGTAGCCGGGTGAATGGGGGATGCCCAGGATTTTGCCGATGAACTGAAATTTGGCCGTATCCCCGTGGCCGCCCATTCCCGGGAGAATTGTGGCGAGATAGAGAGATGAAGCCAGGACGAGGAGGAGGGCCGTCAGAGTTCGGGTTTGATATCGAATGGTCAGCTTGCAGGTCCGGGCGAAGATTTCCTTGATTTTCCGGCGAAATAGAGGCCAGGGAAGAACGGGGCCCCAGGAAATGACCGCGGCCGCCAAGAGCAGAAGGAATACGGTTTGAGAGCTGAAAAAGATTCTTGAGTCGGAGAAGAGATAGAGGGGAAAGGGCATCGCCATCAGAACAAGAATAAGCCAGCGGAATGGCTCCAGCCATTTGTTTGGGCGGGTAACGGCCCATCGGCCCAGGCCCGGAAGGCCCAACCCCGCGAGGGAGAGAATAAAAAAGATCACCGCCCAGCCGGCGGCGAACGGGGAATTTCTTATCGATCGGATGTCTCCGTATCTATTGCCTTTAAGCGCCGCCACGATATCCAAGAGGCCTTTTGAATAGCCGTAAACATTCTTGATTCTCAGGCGCCTGAGCGTCCATCCCTTCTCGGATGAGAGCCGGAATCGATTCTTGCCCTGGAGCAAAAGAGAAGTGGGGAATGTGGTCACGTAACGCTTCTTATGAGTCGTGGCCAGAATCGCTCCCCGGCCGTTGATGTCCCAGCGCAGAACCTTCCCCGGATTCTTAGTGTCGCCCAGCTCGATCTCCAGGACGGACCGTCCCTCTTCTCCTTTTTTATCCCATTCAAATTCCATCTGGACTTCATCTAGCAGAACCCGGGGATTTTCTTTGAATAGGATCGTTTTTCGGGGAAATTGGAAGAACGAGAATTCCCATAAGATGATCGTGGCGCAAAGAGAGAGGCTGACGGCAAACAGCAGGTCCCTAACCCTGACTTTATGAATAAGAACTTCCTTTTCGGCCTTAGCAGCCCGGGGGCGCGTTTGCGCCGCGATCCTCCCCTCCGTTCATCGTCAGTCAATCTAGCCAGAAGATTGGAAACTGTCAAGGGAGGGGTTTTCCGGCATATTTCTTGCTGCAGAGGTTTAGAATATCATCTTAAATGCAACGGAATGAGGTCCATCTATGTTAAACCGGTTGAAAATGGACGAACAGGAGCTGATCTCCCTGGTGCAGAGCGGGGACGAGGCGGCTTTCGCCCGGATCGTCGGACTCTACAAGGACCGGATCGTGAATTATATCTACCACTTGACCGGAGATTACGAGAAGGCCGTGGACCTTTCCCAGGAAACCTTCATGAGAGTGTATTTCAAGGCCGATAAATACAGGCCCGTGGCGGCTCTCTCGTGCTGGATTTACACCATAGCCTCCAACCTGGCCAAGACCGAGCTCAAGAGGCGCCGCCGGGCGTTGGTCATTCCCCTGGAAGAGGTCCAGAACGACCTCCAGTCGGGCTCCTTCAGCAAGGATGCCCCGGACACGGGCCTGGCACGGAACTTGAAACACGCCTTGGACTCGCTCAACCCCCGCTACCGCGTCCCGGTTATTCTCAAGGACGTGGAGGGTTATTCCCAGGAAGAGATCGCAGCCATCGTCAAAATGCCCATCGGCACGGTCAAGGCCCGGATCAGCCGCGGCCGCCACATGCTCAGGCGGGCGCTGGAGAAATCCGTTTCAGGCTCGCAAAGCTTGGCCCTGTCCAAGGAGTATGAAAATGGAAGAGTTTGAAATCCTGAAAAAATTGCCCAGGGTCGAGGTTCCGCCCGATTTCGAGAGGCGGGTTATGGCCTGTTTGGCGGAAAGGAAGGCCGCCCGGGCGAACGCCGCGCCCTTTCGCGCGCGGATCTGGCTGGCGGCCGTGCCCGCCGCCCTGCTGGCCGCGGTTCTGCTGATCAACGTCTTTGTCCTGCGGCAGCCCGGCTTCACCCCCGGACAGGCGGATGAACGACGGGCCGGAGCCTTGACGGGCGGCTCCGGCCGGGACACGGGCGTCATTGCCGTCATGGAGCCCCTGGATTACCGGCAGGACATGCGCAACTTCTCCGACAATCCCGGGACGGTCTATATCCTTGAAAACATCTCTGATGAGATTCATCAGGAAATTCGATATTAGGGAGGTTTTAGCCGACAT
>CAZFTV010000144.1:1066-5184 GCA_964521765.1 uncultured Eubacteriales bacterium | reverse complement strand
CCCTGCGTATTTGCCGAAAAGTATGCGATCGTTTTTCTTGACCTCCATGGGAATAAGCTTGCCGTCCTCGGTAACCCGGCCTTTTCCCGCTTCGATCACTTCAGCCTCCTGGGGCTTTTCCTTGGCGGTATCAGGGATGATAATGCCGCCGACTTTCACCTCTTTTTCCTCGATCCTTTTAAGCAGGACCCGGTCATGCAACGGAATGACCTTCATAGATACCTCCTTGTAAAATGTGAATTTAGCAAATATGCACCTTGAGTGCTAGAAATATACGCCATAAGCCATAATTTGTCAATAGATAGAAACCCAAAAATTTAGCAATCTCTGTATCGGATTGCTAATTATTGATATTTTCTGTGTATTTTAAGCTTTTTTGCCCGGCAGTGGAGAGTATTTCTATGAATTCCTAAGGCATTTGCCATCCGGGATTTGTTGCCATTGTACTTTTTCATGGCCGTTTCCAAGTAAATTTTCTGAAATTCGCGGAGGGAGTCGTCCAGGCGGAGATCTTTGTCCACCATCTCGTAGATGACGGCTTCAAGCTTCTGGTGCAATGTCGCTTTCTCAGATTTTTTGTCCATCAGCCCCCCCCCTTTTTTATCTCGATCACTCTTCTATACGAATCCATGAACTCCTGCTTGAGTTCCCTGGGCGCAACCTGTATCAATCCCCTTGTGACGCCTAATGCCGGGGCGGCCAGGCGCGACTTGACCAGCACATCCGCGTCCGAGAGGAACACCGTCAAGCCCAGGACGAGGGCGCCGCAGAAAAAAACGCCCTTGAGAAACCCGATTGCTCCTCCCAGAAGATGGTTGAAAATTCGCGACATGCCCGCCACATGACGGGATATATACCTCCCTATGAGGCTTCCGGCCGCCACCAGGAAGATGAAGATCAGGCCGAAAGAGAGGAAATCTCTCGTCGGCCTGGACCCGATGACGCCGGATAGGATTGTCGACAGGTTGGAATAGTAGTGGGCCGCCAGGATGAAACCGGCCAGGAGGGCCAGAATGCCCACAACCTCCCGGACGAATCCCCTGACCAGACCGAAGACGGCGGACGCGGCCGCCACCACGATCATCACGATATCAAGCCAGGTGGCGGGCATCACCCTCCTCCGTTGCGCAGCCTTTCGACCATCCAGTAACGACCCTCTCGGACCAACCCGAAAGGAATGAAGGGCTTGATCTGTCCGTGAAAATCCGAGCCGGCGGTCGGCACAAGCCCCAAGCTGTCGGCCAGGTCCAGATAGAACCTCTCCAGCGACCGGTCCGGCCGGAGGGGCGGCTGATGATAAGAAGTGTAAACCTCCAAACCCTTGAGCCCCCGCTCTTTGAGCCGTTCCAGGTCCCGTCGGTCAGCCTGCATAAAATGCGCCCCGGGGTGGGCCAAGACGGGCTTCGCTCCCGTCTCGGGCGCAAGCTCCAGGACTTCGACGAGGTTGATATATCTTTTGGGAGCGTAAGCCGGACGGCCCTTCTCAAAATAATCCGTGTAAAAAAGAAACGCGTCCGGTTCCCCCATGCCCCGGGTGTAATACTTGGCCGCGCTGGCCTCGGCCCGCACTTCCGGCTTGTCCAAAAGATAACGGGCGATGAAGACGCCCACGGGCAAAACATCCTCGCCCTTGCGCAAGGCCGCTGATTGGACTTCCTCCCAAGTCAGGGGAAAGCCCAGCCGGCGCAGCCTGTCCACCCGTTCTTTTCCCTCCGACAGCCTGACCAGGCGGGCCTGTTCAAGCATTCCGGCCAGGGCCGGCGACCTCCAGTCGACAAAAGGCAGGAGGAGATGAAATTCCCTGCCATCGTACCGGGTCGTCATCTCCAGGTTGGGGATGATCTCCACGCCCTGCTCCCGACCCGCTTCCAGGGCTGCCGGATAAGCGCGGATGCTGTCGTGATCGGCGATCGAAATGGCCTCGAACTCCGTCAGCCTGGCCCGTCGCACGAGCTCTTCCGGCCGGAAATCGGCGTCGCCGCTCCAGCAGGAATGAACGTGAAAGTCGACCGGCCCGTCCCTCATGGTCAGGGCTCATCGCGGCCGGCGAGGAGTTTGAAGATCTCCAGGTAGCGGCCGGCGGTTTGGTCGATGACTTCGGGCGGGAGACGCGGAGGGGGAGAGGACCGGTCCCAGCCCGTGCTCAACAGGTAATCGCGGACATACTGCTTGTCCAGGCTGGCCTGGGAGCGTCCCGGAGCGTAAGAGGCCAGGGGCCAGAATCGGGAGGAGTCGGGCGTGAAGATCTCATCGACGAGAATGAGCGTCCCCTCGATCAGCCCGAACTCAAACTTGGTATCGGCGACGAGGATGCCCTTGGACACGGCATGAAGGGAAGCTCTCTGATAGAGCTCGAGGCTCAGCTTGCGGACGGCCTCGGCCGTCTTCGAACCGACGATCTTCTGCATGGACTTAAAGGAGATGTTCTCATCATGGCCTTGCTCGGCCTTGGTGGCGGGCGTAAAAATGGGCTGATCCAGGCGATCCGATTCCACAAGCCCCGGGCGGAGCTTGATGCCGCAGACCCGGCCTGATGTCTTGTACTCGGCCCAGCCCGACCCGGCCAGATAGCCTCGGACGACGCATTCCACGGGCAGCACTTCGCTTTTCCGCACCAGCATCGAGCGTTTGTCGAGGAGCGCGCGGTGAGGCTTGATCTCGGGCGGGAAGGCGCCGGCATCCGCCGTGATGACGTGGTTGGGGCAGACGAGCGCGGTGTGGTCGAACCAGAACGCGGCGAGCTGGGTCAGGACCGCGCCCTTGCCGGGTATGAGGGAGGGCAGCACGTAATCAAAGGCGGAGATCCGGTCGGAGGCGACGATGAGCAGCTTATCGCCCAGGTCGAAGACATCGCGGACCTTCCCTCGCTTGAAAAGAGGAATTCCCGGCAGCGAGATTTCTGAAAGGGCTTGTGACATGGTAAAGGTTAGAATAGATAATTTTTATTCAAATTGCAACAAGCGCGTTCTTCAAACGATCCGGATTTTTTTCGCCCTCCCTTGCGCTCCGTCATAGCCGATAAAACTTATCTGGCGGCCGGCGCGCGCCGGCTCGCGGCGGTAGGAGCACAGGTCCGGACGGCAGTGCGTGCACAGGCGGATAGGATCGATGTTTCGTTCTTTCAGTCCGGCCCGGACCAGCTGGCGTCGGTTGGCCTCGGCCAGGTCGAGAACGTATTGGCCCGGACGTCCGCGGAGCGGCCGGAAAACGCGGAGCGGAAGGCCGGATTTCCTGAACGCCAGCCGGACATCCTCCCCCACCTCATAGCAGCGGGGACCGATGCACGGTCCGAGGGCCGCGCGCAGGTTCGAGGGCCGGCAACCGTAGGCCTCGGCCAGGACGCGTACGGTTTTTTCGGCCAGACGCGCGGCCGTGCCGCGCCAGCCGCAATGCACGGCGGCAGCCGTCCCGGTTTTCGGGTCGGTCATGAGGATCGGCAGGCAGTCGGCCGTCTTAACCGCCAGGAGGAGCAGCGGTCTGTCGGTGGCCAGCGCGTCGCCCTTCCGGCGGATTCGAGGGAGTCGAGAATAAAATCGGATCGTATCCGAATGGACTTGGTTGAGGGTGACGAGACGAAAAACGCTCTTCGTGCGCCTCCCAAGGATGTCCCGGACGCCGCAACCCTTCATCCCGAAGCCGTGGATAAGCCCGGGAATCGTTTCAAGAAGAGACGAGGTCAGGAAGAGCGCCTTGACTTTCCGGCTCATGGCCGCGTCTTATGATACCCGGCTTCGGGAGAAATGCAACTCCGCCGATAGCCTCCTCTGGAATTCCTGTCTCACGAAGAGGACGCGAGTCTATCAGCGATTTAGGGAATCGGGCGGGCTGTTGAGAACGTTCATCGAAGCGCGTAAAATATAATATAAAGGAAGACACCATGTTGAAAAGTCCTGCCCTTGTTTCGCTTCTGGGCTTGGCCGCCGCGCTTCTTTCCTCCCAAGAGGGACGTCCCCGCTTGAGGGAGTTCGGCCTCTCCGTCGGCGTCCTCGACCCCGGACCGCTCAACGCCATCACCGACGTGGAGGGAGTCCGGGTAGGGCATGTCACCCTCATCCGGGGCTCCCATATCCGCACCGGAGTGACCGCCGTGCTGCCTCACGGCGGGAATATGTTCCAGG
>CAZFTV010000144.1:0-1010 GCA_964521765.1 uncultured Eubacteriales bacterium | reverse complement strand
ATACCCAGGTCGAGGAGCTGGGCGTGCTCGAAACCCCCGTCGTCCTGACCAACACCCTCAGCGTTCCCGCCGCGGCCGAGGCGGTCATCGCCCACACGCTCGCCCTACCCGGGAACGAGCGCGTTTCCTCGGTCAATCCGGTGGTGGGCGAGACCAACGACGGCTGGCTCAACGACATCCGCGGCCGTCACGTGACGCGGGATCATGTCCTGGAAGCCATCCGCTCCGCGCACGGGGGAGCCGTGGAGGAGGGGGCGGTCGGGGCCGGCACGGGCACGACCTGTTTTGATTTCAAGGGCGGCATCGGAACGTCCTCGCGCCGCCTGTCCGCCGAGAAGGGCGGTTACACGGTGGGCGTGCTTGTCCAGACGAACTTCGGCGGCGTGCTCCGAATCAACGGACTTTCATTGGCCGAAGAAGCGGACAGGCCCCCGGGAGAAAAGCCCGGAGACGGCTCGTGCCTGATCGTCGTGGCGACGGACGCCCCGCTCGACGGCCGGAGCCTCAAGCGGCTGGCCGCGCGCGCCCTGCTGGGCATCGCCCGCACGGGCGGTTTCAACTCCCACGGCAGCGGAGACTACGCCATCGCCTTCAGCACGGCGCCGGAAATGCGGATTCCCCACCGTTCACCCTCGCCCATGCAGACATGGACGATCCTGAGGCCCGAGCGTCTGACGCCCCTCTTTCAGGCCGCGGCCGAGGCCGCCGAGGAGGCCATCCTCAACTCGTTGTTCAAAGCGGTCGGGATGGAGGGCGCGGACGGTCACAAGGCCGAAGCCCTTCCCCTGGACAAGGTCGAGAGGCTTCTCCGCCTGACGCCATGACAGCCGGAAAAACGCTTGGAATCCTGGGCGGAATGGGGCCCGAAGCCACCGCTCATTTCTACCGGCTTCTCATCCAGAATACCCTCGCCGCCCGGGACCAGGATCACATCCCAGTCATCATCTGGGCCGATCCGGCCGTCCCGGACCGCACGGAGGCCCTCCTGAGCGGCGGGCCGAGCCCCGCCC
>CAZFTV010000143.1:2755-5234 GCA_964521765.1 uncultured Eubacteriales bacterium | reverse complement strand
TACAGCCATCGCATCGGGGATAGGTGGCTTGCGGGCGGGGCGTCGAACACCGGCTTCCCGCCGGCGAAGGCGCCGGGCGTCGCCTCGGGCGAGAGGAAAAGGCGCATCACGCTTCCGGAGAAATAGGCGATCCCGGACAGGATGAGGGCGAAGAGCGTGGAAATGATCATGCCCGCCCTGATCGCTTTCCTGTCGCGCACGGCGTAAAACTTCTGGACGAGCTGCGGCATGCCGAAGGGCGCCACTGAGGTGAGGAAGACGAGCGCCGCCAGGGGCCAGAGTCCCGGCGGACCGACCGCCCTCACCAGGCGGGGGTCGATGGCCTCAAGCTGCGCCGTGGCCGCGGCCAGCCCGCCGGCCTTTCCCAGGAGGCTGATGAACATGACCGTGCCACCGGCCAGCATCAGGACGCCGAAGACCACGTCTAAAACGGTCATGGACCGGTATCCGCCCAGGACGAGATAAAAGGCGGTCAGCAGGCCCATGAAAGCCAGGGCCTGCCAGTATTCGAGGTTGAAATTCATCTTGAAGAGATACGACAAACCGATGAAAACCGCCGCGGAATAGGGGATGAAAAAGACGAAGGTCGCCAGGCCGGAGAACAGCTTGAGGAACCGGCTGCCGTAGCGTTTCTCGAAAAATTCCGGCATGGTGGAGACGCCCAGCTCCTGAGACATCCGCTTGACGCGGAAACCGATGAGCCCCCACACGGCCAGCACGCCCACCAGGGCGTTGCCCAGGGCGATCCATAACCCGGAATAGCCGAACCCCCAGCCGACCTTGCCGGCGAAGCCGATGAACAACACGGCCGAGAAATAGGCGGCGCCGTAGGTGAAGGCCGTCATCCAGGGCCCGACGCGGCCGCCGCCCAGGAAGAAATCGGCGAAGGTGCGCGTCTTCTTAAGGCGCGAAATCCCGATGACGGCAACGAGGACGACATAAGCGGCCAGGACCGCGATACGGACTGCCATGGCGAGCTCCTTTCCTTGTCTTCAGTAGCGGAACATCAATTCGAAACGGATCCAGGCGTAGCTTCGCGCTCCGGCGAAGTAGAAATTCCCGGGGCGGAAGCCTTCCCAGAGAAAATGACCGGAGATGTTCTTGTTGAGGTCGTAGCTGAACCTGGCGATGAAAAGCTCTCCCCGATGGAGGCCGGCACCGCTGCAGACGCCGCCGGCAGGAGTTTTGCGCGGCGCGCCGAGCGTGTGGAGAGTCAGCTTCAGTCGCGCGTTCGAAGCCAGGTCGAAGACGGCCTCGCCGTAGAGCGAGGTCATGTTTGTCCAGTAGGCGGGACGGCCCGTCTCCACGGCTTGAAGATAGATCAGGGACTCGCTCCATTTCGGCCAGCGGCTGAAGGCCGGGTCCCAGCCCTCGTGTCTCGCCGTGCCGTTGTCGTCTCCGCTCAGATAAATCCCGCCCAGGGTGAGCAGGCCGGGCATCGGAAAGGAGGCGGCCGGGGCGAAATTCAGGTGGACATAGCCGCCCCAGGCGGCCATCGGCGAGCCGGCCCAGGAGCCGAATTCCCCGGCGCCCTCTCCGATGAGCGACCAGCGCGGCGCGAGCTGCGCCGATATCCTGGCGCCCAGGACCTGGAAGGCCGCGGCCGGCAGCGCGCCGGCGGCCGAGGCCGACTTGCGGAAAAGATAGCTTTCCGTCCTGAGCCCGAGCACGGTGCCGGCGTAGTACAACCCGAAGCCCTGCTCGTCCTGCTCGACCATTCTCTGGCCGGCGTCGTTGAGGCGGGGCAGAAGCTTGTCGGTCTGATGCTGGCGAACGAAGAAAACGGTCAGGGTGTTCTGGGGGGCGAGCAAAAAATCTAGGCGCAGGCCGTTGAAGTAGGCCGAACGCGACCCGTCCAGGGGCCCGCCGTCGAAGATGACGAACCCCTCGCCGAGCATGATGTCCTGGCGGCCCACGGTCAGGGTCAGGGGCAGGCGTCCGGGCTTGGACCACTTGACGAACAGCCAGTCGAAGAAAACTTCGTTGAGGCCGTAATTGACTCCGAGGCGAGTGTCGGACTTTGGCGCAAGGTAATAGCGATTCTCGTTCGTCAGCCGGACGTTGAATTCCAAGGCGGAGGACGGCGTCCACTTCAGGCCGGCGCTCGTCCGGAACCGGACGTAGGCCGAGCTGTCCGCTTTCCCCTCGTCCAGGCTCATGACGTTGTCCGAGCTTTCCTGACGGATCCTCTCGCTGAAGGTGAAGGTCCATCGCCCGGTCCCGGACTCACCTGCCGTCTGAGTCGTCGCCGCCGCGGCGGCGGAGGCCAGCGCCAGGACGAGGGCGAAAACGTCCTTGATTGTTTCCTTGCGCATAGGGGTCACGTTCTCTTAACCCATACTATCCCGGAGAGTCATTTTTTTATCACTATAATTAGGGTGACACAATACCTATTAACCAAATATTTAATCAAAATCGTTCGTCAAGAATTGACGCCCTCCAGCGAAAGAAATGAGGTGAATAGGTATTGTGTCCCCTC
>CAZFTV010000143.1:854-2655 GCA_964521765.1 uncultured Eubacteriales bacterium | reverse complement strand
CTATTTTAAGGACGGACGGCTTTTTGTTATAATCACCGCTCCTCATGCCGCCGCATGAGATCATCAAAGAGGAGTGACGCCCGTGTACAAGATCCTGGCCAAAGAAGCCCTGACGCCTTCCACCAAACTGTTCCGAGTCGAAGCGCCGGACGTCGCCCATAAAGTCCGCGCCGGGCAATTCGTCGTCATCCGCATCGATGAGCGGGGAGAGCGCATCCCCCTGACCATCGCCGACTGGGACCGCGCCGAGGGAAGCATCACTCTCATCTCCCAGGAGATCGGGGCAACGACCATGCGCCTCGGAACGCTGGCGCAGGGCGATGTCCTGGCTGATTTCGTCGGCCCGCTCGGCCTGCCCAGCGAAATCGAGAACTACGGCACCGTGATCTGCGTCGGAGGCGGCGTGGGAATCGCCCCGGTGTTCCCCATCGCCCGGGCGCTCAAGGAAGCCGGAAACCGGGTCCTGTCCATCGTCGGGGCTCGCTGCCGGGAGCTTCTCTTCTGGGAAGAGCGGATGCGGGAGGTGAGCCACGAGCTCGTCGTCTGCACGGACGACGGCTCCTACGCCCGGAAAGCCCTGGTCACCGAGCCCCTCAAGGAGATCCTGGAGAGCGGCGCGCCGGTCGCGCGCGTCTTGGCCATCGGCCCGGCCGTCATGATGAAGTTCTGCTCTCTGACCACGAAGCCGTTCCAGGTCAAGACGATCGTCAGCATAAACTCCATCATGGTCGACGCCACGGGGATGTGCGGCGCCTGCCGCATTTCGGTCGGCGGCCAGACCAAGTTCGTCTGCGTGGACGGGCCGGAATTCGACGGGCACGAGGTCGACTGGGAGCTCCTCCTGGCCCGGCAGAGTGTTTATCTCAAGGAAGAGAAACTGGCCCTCGATCGCTTCCAGGAAGAGCGCCGCGCCTGAGCGGTCGCCGGCCCTGCGTCACCGGAAGGCGACCAGTATCCGGAAGCGAAAGGGCGACTCCGCGGAGCCGACGATGACCTCGTTCTCTCCCTCCCGCAGGGGGCAGACGGCGCCCCTGTATTCGCCGCCTATCGTAACGCCGTTGATGATCGTTCCCAGGTAGCTGCCCCTGTCCCGGACGACCGGCCGGCCGTTCTCGACATCCAGGGACAGGTGGTTCCTGGAGACAAAGTGGGGGTTGACGTCGGGAAGGGCGAGGTCGTTGACTTGAAGCAGGTCCGCTTCGCGCTCCGACGCCCGGCCGATGCGAAACGGAAAAACAGCCAGGGTCAACCCCTCCTCGGGGATCGCGGACCTGGCCATGTCCGTGAGCGGCACGAGCTTCATGGTCAGCCGCCCTCCGCGATCGCTCCCGGGCCGGACAGGCGCCTCTCCTTCGAGGCGGGCGTTGAGCGACCGGAGTCTTTCGAACAAGGCCTTGAGATATTTCATGGTTTCTTCGGGGCGTTCGAGGATCAGCCTTTCAAAGTCGCTCCGGTTCACGACTTCGAGACGCGTCTCGGTCACGGCCTTGGCGGTGACGGACCGAGGCTTCTCGTTCACCAGGCTCATCTCGCCGAAGATCTGTCCTTTTTCAAAAAGCGCCAGCCGCTCGGGATTTTCTTGACAGCCCTTAAGAATCTCCACCCGGCCCTGGAGGATGCGATAGCAGGATTCGCCCGGGTCGCCGGGACGAAAGATGACCGTGCCCGGGGCGAAAACGCTCTGCTCCGCCCGGGACAGGACTTGATTGCCCTTCTTGGAGTTGCGGCCCGTTTCTCGTGGCTTGGCGGTCAGTCCGGCCCCCCCCTGTTCTCCTCTTGAGCGTAAGAGCAAAATCTCCCC
>CAZFTV010000143.1:0-841 GCA_964521765.1 uncultured Eubacteriales bacterium | reverse complement strand
GGCCCGAGCCGAAGCTCGGCCGCCGGCTGCCGGGCGACAAGGCCGCCTCCCCTAAAGAAACGGCCTCGGCCTCTCCGGGCTTTATCGAGATCGAGGCGTTGTGCGCCTTCACCGCGGAAGAAACCGGCTAGTTCTCATCCGCCATGAGCTTGTTCATGGCCTCCTGGGCCTTCTGGACTTCGGGATCCTGGGCATACTGGAAGAGCTTCATCATGGCGTTCATCATCCTTTCGCCCATGTCTTCCATCTGCTTGAACTGGGGTTTCAACTCTTCAGGAGGGTTCGCCTGGTCCTTCAGCTCGGGATACTTCTTTTCCAGCTCTTGGAGCTTGGGCTTGAGCGCGCTCATATCCGCGGAAAAAGCGTTGATCGCCTTGACCACGGCCTGGCTGTCACCCGCTTTTTCCATGCCGCCGATGAAGCTCTCCATAGTCTTCAGTGTCTTGTTCATCACGTCCTTGACGTCGGCGTATTTCCCTCCGCCCTTGCATCCGAAATACCCCGCCAGCCCCACAGCCAGAAAAAAGATAACCAGGAATTTCCACGTTCTCATGAATTCCTCCTCCTTCTCTCGTTATGACGAAATCAGCCTCCGGGGCGAGACCGCCGCCACTATAAAAAAGCTGAGGGCGGTTGTCAACAGGCGACTGAATGATTCCGGCATGGGCGGAAGATTCCAGTGCGGGGAAGCATCTCCTTACCCCATGAAGATCAAACACATCACTTAAAAAGAGATGCTTTCCCAGTGCGGCGAAATCTGTTCAATCAGCCTAAAATGGTGTATTGTGTTAAATCCCGTCGCGGGCCGGACCGCGACGGGATTTAACACAATACACCATTT
>CAZFTV010000142.1:4252-5319 GCA_964521765.1 uncultured Eubacteriales bacterium | reverse complement strand
TTGGCCCCGTAGAAGGACATCTTGGTGTAGACGTAGTTGTTCAGGCCCTGGATGATGGACACCACGGCGATGATGGTCAGGACGCCGATGATGATCCCCAGGAGGGTCAGGAAGGTGCGCAGGCGGTTGGCCCACAACGAGGCGAGGGCCATCCGCAGCGATTCGGTCACCGGCAGTCGGGCCATGGGAAGCTCATTCTACTAACACTCTATACGACGAATCAAACGGGGAGTTGCGTCAGGCCGTATTCAAGCTTGATTAAAGTAGGGGGCGGCGACGCGTCGCCGCCATCCAAAGCGGCGTCGTGTCGCCGCACTCCAAAAAAGACGCTCACGAGCTCTCTCCGAATTTCCTCGGGAAGTCGGAGGCGCTAAATTCAATTGTGACTTGCTCATAAACAACGGCATTAAGGCCCGAGGGGAGGGGCGAGGCGACATGCGGGGTTCAGCAAGGAAGCGACGGATTTCGAAGGCTTTCCGGCATATTCTTGCCGGCCGGCTGAGCATAGCTCGCGTCAGCGAGCGTATCGCGAAGCCGACCGAGAAATCCGGAGCTTCCGCAGCGATATGAACCCCGCCAGGCGCCGAAACCCTCCCCTCGGGCCTTTCTGTTCAAAAATCATGGTTCATGGGCTCTTCCTCCCCTTGACACGGCCGTGCGGGCTGAACACAATGGGGGAGAATCAAGCGCCAGGAAGGAGGGAGCTCTGGACGAGCCGAAACGCGGGGACAGCGGTCTCGCCGAAGTGCCTTGTCTCTATGTCCGCGCCGGAGACCCGGGCGCCACGCGCCTGACGCTCGAGCGCGCCGCCCGCCGGGCCCGGGAACTCGACGTCCGAAGCATCGTCGTGGCCTCGACCTCGGGGCGCACCGGGCTCCTGGCCGCCCCTCTCTTCAAAGGGAGGAACCTGGTGGTCGTTACGCACTCGACAGGGTTCTCCAAGCCCGATCATCAGGAGCTCCTGCCGGAATGCCGCGAAAAACTCGAAGCGGAAGGCTCCCGCGATCCGCGCGACGGTGCTGCTCTGGTCGTTGGTATTAACTTTGGCCAGGCGGTTCTGCAGATTG
>CAZFTV010000142.1:0-4242 GCA_964521765.1 uncultured Eubacteriales bacterium | reverse complement strand
CCCGCATCCTGCCCTGCCAGCATGCCTTCGGCGGCGTGGGCAGGGCCGTGCGCAAGAAGTGGGGCACCTACGAGCTCGAGGAGGTCCTGGCCGCGACGCTCCGCGTCTTCGGCCAGGGCACCAAGGTGGCCGTCGAGGTCGCCCTCATGGCCGCCGACGCGGGACTCATCTCCACCCGCGAGCCCTGCCTCAGCCTGGGCGGCACGGGGGAGGGGGCGGACACGGCCCTGCTCCTCCGGCCGGCCAACGCCCAGACGTTCTTCGACCTCAAGGTGATGGAAATCCTGGTCAAGCCCCGGCTGGAATGAACTCCGGCGCGGGGCATTCCGGATAAAGGAGACGACGATGAGGAAACGTCTTTTCGTCTTGACCGCGCTCCTGATTTTGTTAGTTTCTGCTCCCCGGGCTTTCGGCCAGTTGAACATATACGTCGGGCCTTTCGGCGGGTTTTCCTCGCAGCATCTCAGCCTGCCCGACGTGGACTTTGAGGCCGACGGAGCCTTCGTTTACGGCGCCAGGCTCGGCCTGCGCATCCTGATGTTCGGGGTGGAGGGCAATTTCTTCCGGGCCGTTCATAACATCAGCCTCAAGGAATTGGCCATGCTCGATTGGGACGGCCAGGTCGTGGACTTCAATTACTACGGCCTCAACCTGAAGATGTTTTTTTCCCTGTTGATCCTGCATCCCTACATCACCGCCGGTTTCGGATACTACACGGCCGATATCTCCGAGATCGGCGACGACGGCAAGGCCGGCTACAATTTCGGGGCCGGCCTGGAGCTTCAGCTGGGGAAGAAATTTTCCCTGGGCATCGAGGGCAAGTGGCACCATGTCACGCTCGACGTCGACATCCACCACCCCGACTTGTCCCTGGGCGATTTCACCCTGACCGGAGGGTTCAACATCCACTTCTGATGCGGCGCGTCCCCCTCCGGAGAAGCCGGGCGGCGTTCCATCGCCCGGCGGACGAGGGCGGGGAGCCGCGCGGTGTCGATAAGGAGACGCTCGCTTGCAGATCCGACTGAACAAATATTTATCCCAGGCCGGCCGGGCTTCCCGCCGGCAAGCCGACCGCCTGATCGCCTCGGGCAAGGTCCGCGTGAACGGCACGGTCGTCACGAACCTGGGACGGACGGTGGACGATGCCCGCGACCGGGTCGAGGTCGAGGGACGGCCGATCAGCGCCAAACAGGACCTGGTCTATCTCGCCCTTCATAAGCCTCCCGGCTGCCTTGTCACCCGCAACGACCCGCAGGGCCGTCCGACGGTCTACGGCCTCCTGCCCCAGGTCAAGACGAGCATTTTTCCCGTCGGACGCCTCGACTTCGACAGCGAAGGCCTGCTGCTGCTGACCAATGACGGCGAGCTGTCCTTCCGCCTGACCCATCCTCGTTTCCAGGTGCCCAAGACCTACCTGGCCAAGGTCGAGGGCGAGGTCGGCGAGGACAAGGTCCGGCGCTTGGAAAAGGGCGTCCGCCTGGAAGACGGCAAGGCCGCGCCGGCCCGCATCCGCGTCCTAACCGCGGGGGCGGCTTCGTCCTTGTTGAGAGTCGAGGTCCTCGAGGGCCGGAAGCGCGAAGTGCGGCGGATGTTCGAGGCCGTCGGGCACCGGGTGACGATGCTCAAGCGCATCGCCTTCGCCGGGTTGGATCTCGCGCCCCTGGCGCGAGGACGGTGGAGGTTTCTTTCGGCCAGGGAAGTCAAAGCCCTGAAGGACCGGGTGGGGATGAATTCCTGACCTGAAAACATGCCTCCCGACGAAGCGAAAACCCCGCGATTCGGACATTTTCCCGCCCTGGCCGTTTTCGCGCTCCTGTCGGCGGCGATGACCTGGCCCCTCGCCCTTCATCTCGTGGACCGCGTGCCCTCCGACCCTTACGACCCCCTCTACACCGTCTGGCTTCTCGACCGAAACGTCCACGCCGCAGAGCAAGGTTTCGGGGATTTCGGCCAGGCCAATATTTTTTTCCCCCATCGAAACACGGCTTATTACGGAGATGTTGTGCCGGCCTTGACGCTCCTTTCCTGGCCGGTCGGCCGCCTGACCGGAAATTTCGTCTTGGCTTACAACGTCTTGTTCATCCTCTCTTTTTTTCTGTGCGCCTGGGGCATGTATGCTTTGGCCCTTCGCCTGGCGCGTTCCCGGCCGGCGGCCTTCCTGGCGGGCCTCATCTTCGCCTTCTGCGCCTATCGTTTCGCCCACCTCGCCCACCTCGAACTCCTGCATTTCGCCTGGATCCCTTTCTGCTTCCTTTTTCTTCACAGATTTTTCGAGAGCTTGTCTTTCCGAGACCTCATCCCCGCCGCCCTTTTCTATCTTCTCCAGGTCCTGAGCTGCGCTTACTATGGGCAGCATATGACCGTGTTCCTCGGCCTGTTCGTCCTGTTCTTTGTGTTTCAGAAAAGGCTCTGGGCCGAGCCACGCTTCTGGCTCAAGGCCGTCCCAGTCCTGGCGGCCGTTGCGGCCGTCCTGGCCTGGTATTTCCTGCCCTATGTCCGCGCCCATAAAATGATGCACTTCAGCCGGCCGCTCTGGGAGGTCGAGGCGTTTTCGGCCCAGCTTCAACATTTTTTCTCCGTCCCTCGCGGAGCAGCGCTGTGGGGAAGGCTCCTGGGGGGCTGGGGCGGCCCGGAAACCCGTCTTTATCCGGGCCTGGCGGCCATAGGCCTGACCCTGGCCTGGTGGTTTAGGCGTTCGCGGCCGAGGCCGGAGACGCCCGCCGTTCCGGCCCAGAAGCGGAAGCTCTTTCTGATTTGGGACCTGGTCAACGGCGCCTGGCTCGTTTTTCTCCTGGCCGTCGTCGTCACCGGAGGGTTTCAGTTCATGGTCGCCGGAGTCAAGTTCTCGGCCCGCCATGCGGAAAAACCTTTCCTTATGTTTTTTATATCTTTGGCCCTGCGCCTTGCCCTCGACCGAAGGAAAAAGGAGAGATGGCGCCTTGCTCTCAAGCTCAGGAAGCCGGAGGAGTGGTTCTATCTCATTCTTCTCCTCGCCGCCGCGCTCCTGAGCCTGGGGCCCACGGTCCGGGTCGCGGGCCGCGTCCTTTTTCCTGGACCGTATAGGCTTCTTTACAAATGCGTCCCGGGTTTCACGGCGCTTCGCGTACCGGCTCGCTTCGCCGTGCTGGTCATGCTGGCCCTGGCCCTGTTCAGCGCCCTGGCCCTGGCGCGTTTTCTCGGACGGCTCAGCGCGCCCGCGGTCCGGGCGGCGGCCGTCTCAGCGTTGAGCCTCCTCGTTCTCGCGGAATCCGTCATGCTGCCCCTGCCGCTCGCGCCGGTCAGGACGGGCGGAGACATCCCCGATGTCTACCATGCCGTCCGGGAACTGCCGGCGGACGCGGCCCTGGTCGAAGCACCGATGCCTGAAAGCGACGCGGAGGAATACCGCGAAGCCCTGCCCATGTATTACTCCGGCTTTCACCGGAAAAAAATCGTCAACGGCTACAGCGGCTACGGGCCGCCGGGATATCGAATCGTCAGAGAGGCGATGGAGGGATTTCCCTCTCCCGAGGTCTTCGGGCTGTTGAGGGACCTCGAGGTCACTCATGTCCTTATCCATACGCGGGAATTCAGGCCGGAAAAAGGGCTCGAAGCCGTGAAAGCCCTCGAAGAATACAAATCCGAGGCCGAAGTCGTATTTCAGGACGGAAGCGATTTTCTCCTGAAAATCCTTCCGGCTGAAAAAACAGTGACGCTGGACCGAAGGCTTTCGCCGCTGGGCCGGAGCTCACTGTGGCGGGCGTCGAGCAATCGCAATCCCGAATGGGTCCCCTTGACCTTCGACGGCCGAGCCGAGACCGCCTGGACGACCGGCTACCCCCAGTTCCCCGGCGATCATTTCACGCTCGACCTCGGCGAGGAGCTCGAGGTCGAGGGGTTGGAGATGGACTTGGGCAGCGAACCCTATGATTATCCGCGGGGATTCGTCCTGGAGGGGTCGCTCGACGGCCTTTCCTGGCGGAGGCTCGCGGAAAGACCCTTTTTCTGGCCGGCCGTCACCCGGTGGACGGTCGAGGATTTTTCTTCTTATCGCGTTTCGGCCGGCTTCGAACGGACCCGGTTGAGATACTTCCGGATGGTCCTGACCCGGCCAAGCCCCCGCCACTGGTCGATTTCCGAAATCCGCCCGCTGAATTGACGCCGGGCCGCGGGGCGCAGATGGTGCGGAGCGCAGGTTTGTCGGCGCAGTTGATGTCGCGGGAAGGAAGCATGATGCACCGAAGTCTGGAGACGCCGAAGTCG
>CAZFTV010000141.1:2315-5365 GCA_964521765.1 uncultured Eubacteriales bacterium | reverse complement strand
AAAAAAAACTGCCTGCGCCGCGCGAGGCCGCGGAGATCCGGGAGCCGATCCGCGACTGGCGCTACGTCGGCTTCGAGACGCGCTTCCGCGGCCGGGAGCAGGACATCCGAAGCCAGCAGGAAGCCTATCTCTCCTTTTTTCCCCGGGGCGGCAGGGTCCTCGACCTCGGCTGCGGCCGGGGCGAGTTTCTGGAGCTGCTCAGGGAGAACGGCTTCCAGCCTGTCGGCGTGGACCTCAACGCCCAGATGGTCGGCTTCTGTCTGGACAAGGGCTTGGACTGCCGCAGGGGCGACCTCTTGGAGACGCTGTCCCTCGAGCCCGACCTCTCGCTCGACGGCGTGTTCTCCTCGCAGGTCATCGAGCACCTGGGTCCGGAGGCCATCCGCCGTCTGGTCGAGCTCGCCTTCCAGAAGCTCAGGAGCGGGGGGACGCTCGTCCTGGAGACGGTCAATCCCCTGTCCGTTTTCGCCCTGGTCCACATTTATTTTCTCGACATGTCCCATCGCACCCCCGTCCACCCCCAGGCTCTGCGGTTCCTTCTCGAATCCGCGGGATTCGAGGACATCGAGCTCCGCGAATCCCAGCCCCTGGAGGGAGAACGGCTGAGCGCCTTGCCCGTGTCCGATGAGGCCTCCGCTGTCCTCAACAGGAACATCGACAGCCTGAACGCGCTGCTTTTCGCCCCGCCTAACTTCGCGGTCATGGGAAAAAAGCCATGAGAAGCAAAGTTTTCGCCGGTTTCGACCTGGGGGGCACAAACCTCAAGTATGGGCTGGTGACCGAGGCGGGGAGTGTCCTGGAAAAGCATATCGTCGCCACGCCGGACACGTTCGCCGGCGTGCTGGACCTCATCGCTTCGGCCTGGAAAGATTTCCGGCGGAGCGCGAAGAACAAGCCGGCCGGGGCCGGGTTCGGATTCCCGGGAATCTACAGCCTCCGCGACCGGAGGATCCTCCAATCCCCGAACTACCCCGGGCTGGACAACGCCGAGCTCATGCCCGCCCTGGCCAAGATCCTCCGCGCTCCGTTCCGCGTGGACAACGACGCCAACCTGGCCGCTTACGGCGAGTGGCGATGCGGGGCGGGGCGGGGCGTCTCGAGCATGGTTCATCTGACTATCGGCACCGGCATCGGCTCGGGAATCATCCTCAACGGCTCGTTGTGGCACGGCCGCTGCGGGTTCGCCGGAGAGCTGGGGCACATCACCGTCAACCCCGACGGGGACAAGTGCAACTGCGGCGGCCAGGGCTGCTTGGAGACCGAAGCCGCCGCGCCCAAAATCGTCAGGAACTACAAAGACCTGAGCAAAACGAGGAGAGAAGTCAAGGCCGAGGAAGTCTTCGACAGAGCCGCCAAGGGCGAGGTGGCGGCGGTCAAGGCCTTCGGCATCGCCGGGACTTACCTGGGCATCGCCCTGGGCATCGTCATCAACATGCTCAACCCGGAAAAAATCGTGCTCGGCGGAGGCGTGATGACCACCGGAGACTTCCTGCTCTCGGCCGCCGTGGAGGAAGCCGCCCGCCGGAGCTATAAGGCTTCCTTCGCCTGTTGCTCGATCGAAAAAGCCCTCCTGGGCAATGAAGCCGGGCTTATCGGCGCCGCCCTATGGGTTGGTGCAAAATTTTGAATCAATAATTCATTTATTTGCATCCCGCGTGGGCTTTTCGTTTCAGGAAATTCATAATTTAATTGATTTCAATGATTTAATAATATGGGTCGCAGCATCAAATATGGTATAATTCTTGCTCAATAATTGGCAGATCAATTTATGCGAAGTTTAAGAACTGTCGCGCCAATGAAGGAGGTGTGGAAAAAGGGATCATTTTATCTTATCCGCTCTGGCCGCCAATCGTTCCGGGGCAACGCGCCGCCAAAGTCGCGACCCCGGGGGTAGAGGGAACATTGTCAACGAAAGGATTTAGGATGAGTAAAAACGCAATCAAGGGACTCATAACTTTATTCCTCATCCTGGGATTCGTCACCGCCGGATTCGCCCAGAGGCAAACGGGCTCGCTCGCAGGAACGGTCCTGGACGACCAGAACAACCCGCTGCCCGGCGCCTCGGTCATCATCTCCGGCCCATCGCTTCTCGGGACGAACACTTACCTGACCACACAGACCGGCTCCTTCCGCTTCCCGGTCCTCCTGCCCGGGACCTACGAGCTTCGGGTGGAGATGCCGGGTTTCAAGACCCAGGTGCGGCCGGGACTGGTCATCAGCGTGGGCAGGACCACGGAAGTGGAGATCGTGCTCGAGCAGGCCACGGTCGAGGAGGAGATCACGGTCACGGCCGCCTCGCCGGTGGTGGACATCGAATCCTCCAAGATGAGCACGAACTACAGCGCCAGCTTCCTGACCTCCATGCCCATGAGCCGGGACCTGTATGACATCCAGAACTCGATCCCGGGCGCGATCTCCGAGGGCGTCGACTACCGGCGCACGTCCTCCATCCTGGGAGGCACGGTGCGCAGCCAGCTCTACGCCCTGGACGGCGTGCCGCTCAACGACCCGGCCACCTGGTACTCGATGGTCAACATCAACTCCGACGTTTACGAGGAGATCGAGTTCGAGACGGGCGGCCACCCGGCCGAAGTCGGCCAGACCGACTCGACCTACATCAACATCGTCAGCAAGTCGGGCGGCAACAAGTACACCGGCGCGTTCACCACCTATTACACCAACGACAGCCTGGCCGCGGATATGTGGACGAAAGAACAGCTCTCCGCCTTCGGAGTCAACGCCCCTGAAAAATACACGGATTCCCAGGACTTCTCCCTGAGCCTGGGCGGCCCGATCCTGGCCGACCGGCTGTGGTTCTTCCTCAACGGCCGGAGACTGGTCTGGAAGCAGGCCAACCCCGGCAACGCCGAAATCCGGATGGCCAGGCTGGGCCTGGAGAGCGAGCATTACGACGGCGAGCACCAGGAGTGGATGGGGGTCGCCAAGCTGACCTTCCACCCAGCTGCAGTCTGCTCGACCTTTTGAACGCCGGTATTGAAATGAATGTTTTCGTGCAGGCCGTAGGCGCGGGCAAAGGCGACGATCTCGTC
>CAZFTV010000141.1:0-2305 GCA_964521765.1 uncultured Eubacteriales bacterium | reverse complement strand
GGGCATGCTGCACTACAACCACATCTTCGAGCCCATCTACACCAACAGCATCGCCGGCGACGCCGACGTCTCCTACACCCGCATCTACGACCACGAGAACGCCTACACCACCACCCACCAGTTCAACTGGGTGCTCGACCAGAACACCTTCCTCGACATCCGCGGCACCTACGTCTGGCGGCACTTCCCCCTCCCCTCGACGACCGCGGGAGATTACAGCAACTACGACTACAACCAGGCCGTGTGGTGGGGCGCCGCGGGCTACAGCGACGACTACATCCGCAAGAGGTACGTGGCCTCGGCCTCGATCACCCATTTTCAGGACGACTTCCTGAGCGCCAGCCACGAGTTCAAGGCGGGCGTGGAATTCGAGCAGGGCGAATACCACCGCGACTGGTGGCGCCCCAACCCCTACTACGCCTACTGGCGGGATTACACGACGCAGAACCTTTACTACGCCAACGTCAACGCCCGGCGCGGCTACCTCCGCGTCCGTGTCTGCCCCCCCACCAAGGGCCAGTGGGACGTTCAGGACCACACCCGCCGCTTCTCCGGTTTCGTGCAGGACAGCCTGCAAACCGGAAAGCTGGCGGTCAACCTGGGCGTGCGGCTGGACTATTCCTTCCAGTATGAGCCCGAGCAGACCCGTCCCGATATCGCCTACGACTACGCTCCCGCCGGCGCCAACCCGGAGTGGGCGGCGGACAATCCCAACCTGCTGTTGGAAATGCTGGCGGCCAGCTACCGGGCCGAATTCGGCACGGTCTCCCCCTGGGACACCCTGACCACGCCCTGGAAAAAAGTGGTCGATTTCTTCACCGTCTCCCCGCGGCTCGGCTTCGTCTATGACCTGACCGGCGACGGCCGGACCGCGGTCAAGCTGTCCCTGGCCCGCTACTACGAGCCCGTCTGGGCGGCCAAGTACAACGGCGCCCAGATTTTCGGCGCGAGCAGCGTGCGCTGGCAGTGGACGGACACGAACCGCAACGGCCTCCTCGACCTGCCCCCCGTCGACCTCTACGTCTTCGACGCCGCATACGGCTATCCCAGCCAGGACCCCAACAATAATTATTACCCCGCCGACCTCAAACCGCCTTACATGGACGAGCTCATCGTGGGCGTGGACCGCGAGATCATCAGGGATTTCCGGCTCGGCCTGGAATTCATGTACCGGGTCAACAAGAGCCTCGTCGAGGACTACGACATCGTCAACGGCTACGACCCCAACGCCGTGGACGAGAACGGCGTCCCCTACTGGCTGCCCTTCACCTTCACCGACCCCGGCTGGGACAACGCCTGGGGCACGGCCGACGACAAGGAAATGACCGTTTACGGCCTGCGGGCCGACGCGCCGGCCACGGAATACTTCGGCGGCAACCCGCCCGAGGCCAAGCGGCGCTACTGGGCGGTCATCCTGTCCATGACCAAGCGCATGTCGAACGGCTGGCAGCTCTCGGGATCGATCCTCTACAGCTCCTTCGTCGGCAACGCCGACCCGGGCTACAGCGCCACCGAGGGCGAGAGCACGATGTTCGACAACCCCAACGTCATGATCAACTCCTACGGCCCGGTGTGGGCCGACCGGCCGCTCCAGATCAAGCTCATGGGCTCCTACATCCTCCCCCTGGACTTCATCGTCAGCGCTTACTTCCAGTACCGCTCGGGCAGCCCCTGGAACCGGACCCTGGGCCGCGTCTACTTCCCCTCGGGGTTCGGGTCCGAATACGGCGGGGTGAAATCGAGTTACGTCACGATCAACGCCGAGGAGCCCGGCTCGAGGCGGAACCGCTCCTACACCAACCTCGACCTGCGCGTGGAGAAGAAGTTCTCCCTGAGCAAGATCAACCTCAACATCTTCTTGGACATTTTCAACGTCGCCGGCCAGAGCGGCGTGAGCGTCAACGACAACCCCGCTCAGCAGCTGCGCTACGACCTCGCCACCCCCAGGATCGACCTGGGCAGCACTTACAGAAACATCACCAGCGTCTCGGGCGTCCGTTCCGTCCGCATCGGCGCCCGCATCAATTACTGAGCGGAAACACGCACGAGGGGGGAGCCGACTCCCCCCTCTTTTTTTGTTCGAAAAAGGATATAACGGCTACAGCAGGGCGCGAGTTTTGGCCTCACTCGCGGGCCGAGCTTCCCCGCCGGGCGCCGAGTCCTCCCCCCTAAGAAGCTATCGTCTTCAACCTGCAGCCCCCCCCTTCATTAAAAGGGGCTTGGAGGGAGGACGAGGGGCCATGCGGGGTTCAGCAAGGAAGCGACGGATTTCGAAAAAGGATATGACGGCACCGGCAGGGCGCGG